>JAQGLF010000213.1 GCA_028293025.1 Alphaproteobacteria bacterium | reverse complement strand
GAACGAAGATCCGGACAGCCTCGCCGCCCTTCTCTACACCTCGGGCTCGACGGGACGGCCCAAGGGCGTGATGCTGAGCCACGCCAATCTCTGGCTCGGCGCGATCAGCGTCGCGCATTATCTGCGCGTGACGCCCGAGGACCGCACGCTCGCCGTCCTGCCGTTCAGCTTCGACTATGGCCAGAACCAGCTCCTCTCCTCCTGGGCGGCCGGCGCCTGCGTCGTGCCGCTCGAATATCTCGCCGCCCGTGACGTCATCCGCGCCGTCGAGGAGCAGGGCATCACCATCCTCGCCGGCGTTCCCCCGCTCTGGGTGCAGCTGGTCGAGGCGTCCTGGCCGCCGCGCGCGGCTTTGTCGCTGCGCCGCCTCACCAATAGTGGCGGGCGCCTGCCGGTCTCGATCGTGCGGCGGATGCGCGAGCTCTTCCCATTGGCCGAACTCTACCTGATGTACGGCCTCACCGAAGCCTTCCGCTCGACCTATCTCGATCCCGCCCTGCTCGACGAGCATCCGGATTCGATCGGCGCCGCCATCCCCTTCGCTGAAGTCATGACGTCACGCGCCGACGGCTCGTTGGCGCCGCCCGGCGAGGAGGGGGAGCTGGTCCATGCCGGGCCCCTCGTCGCCCAGGGCTATTGGAACGATCCGGAACGCACCGCCTTGCGTTTCCGCCCGGCGCCGACAGGCTCGCTTCATGGCGGCCGCGCGGTCTGGTCGGGCGATCGCGTCCGCTCGGACGCGAAGGGGCTGCTCTATTTCGTCGGCCGCGAGGACGCGATGATCAAGACCAGCGGCAACCGCGTCAGCCCGACCGAGGTCGAGGAAGCGGCGGTGGCGAGCGGGGCGGTGGTGGAGGCGGTTGCCCTGGGCGTGCCCGACGATCGGCTCGGCGAGGCGATCGTGCTGATCGCGCGCGGGCCGGGGCCGGACGGGGACCTGCGCGCTTTCCTGCGCCGCGAGTTACCGAATTTTATGCAGCCTGCGCATATAATCTGGCGCGACGAGCTGCCGCGGAGCCCGAACGGCAAGCTCGACCGGGAAGCCATCAAGAGCGAGCTCAGCCGATGACCAAGCCAATGGGGGCCATCCCCGCCGAGTTCCAGGCGGAAGCGGGCGTGCTGGCGATCGGCGGCCGTCGCGCAGATGCCCTGGCCGAGGAGGCGGGCGGCACGCCGCTCTTCGTCTACGATTTCGAAATGGTGCGGCGGCGGGTCGAGTGCTTCCGCAGCGCATTTCGCGGCATCAATCTTCATTATGCCATTAAAGCAAATACGTACTCGCCGCTCCTGAAAGTGATCGAGAAGATTGTCGACGGGCTCGACGTCGCTTCGGAAGGAGAGATGCACGCCGCGCTCGCCGCCGGCGCGGACGCTGCGGACATCTCCTTCGCGGGACCGGGCAAGACCGATGCCGAGCTCGAAGCGGCGATCGACGCTGGCGTGACCCTCAACCTCGAATCCGAAGGCGAGGCGGAGCGGGCGCTGGGCATTGCCCGCCGCCGCGGCCGCCGGGCGCGGCTCGCCATCCGGGTCAATCCCGATTTCGAGATCCGCGGCTCCGGGATGCGCATGGGCGGCGGCGCCAAGCCGTTCGGTGTCGACGCGGAGCGCGTTCCCGCCCTCGTGCGCCGGCTGGTCGAAGCCGAAGCGGACTGGCGCGGCTTCCACATCTTCGCAGGTTCGCAGGCGCTCGACGCCGACGCCCTGATCGAGGCGCAGCGCGCGACCATCGCTTTGGCCGCCGCGCTTGCGGAGCGAGCGGGTCATGCGCCGCCTTTGGTCAATCTCGGCGGCGGCTTCGGCATCCCTTATTTTGCCGGCGAGCGGCCGCTCGATATCGAGAAGGTCGCGGCGTCCCTGCACGAAGCGCTGGCGGCACGGCCGAAGATTCTCGCCGACAGCGGTTTCGCGATCGAGCTCGGCCGCTGGCTGGTCGGGGAGGCGGGCGTCTACCTCACCCGGATCGTCGACCGGAAGCAGAGCCACGGCAAGCCCTTCCTCGTCGTCGACGGCGGTATGCACCACCAGCTCGCCGCCTCGGGCAATTTCGGCCAGGTCGTCCGTCGCAACTATCCCGTCACGATCGCCACCCGCTTCGGCGCCGCGCCGGAGGAGGAAGCGACGATCGTCGGCTGCCTCTGCACGCCGCTCGACCGGCTCGGCGATGACGTCATGCTGCCGAGGGCCGAAATCGGCGACCTTGTCGCCGTCTTCCTGGCCGGGGCCTACGGACTTTCGGCCAGTCCGCAGGCTTTTCTCGGCCATCGGCCAGCGCTGGAAATGCTTGTCGGCACAGGGAATTAACCTTTCTCGCAGGCCCGGTCCCAAAGCGGGACTGCCGCCGAACGCGGCTTGTTCCTAACCGTAATTTTACCTCTTCGGCCCATAGCCGCGCCAAAGCTTCGTGGGACCGCGCCCTAGGTGCGCCCCACGGAGATGAGCGGCCGAAGCGAAGAGGTACGATATGCGCGCATTCAGCAATACCAGGCTGGCTCTCGTCGCCGGCGTCAGCGCTCTCGCCGTCTCCGGCTGCGCGGGCGCCCGCTCCGGCGGCCACAGCCTGCCGCCCGCCACCTTTGTCAGCAGCGACGACATCGCGTCCGAGAAATATGTGATCGGGCCGCTCGACCAGTTGAACGTCTTCGTCTGGCGCAATCCGGAGCTCAGCACCAAGATCCAGGTCCGCCCGGACGGCATGATCACGACGCCCTTGATCAGCGACCTCGCCGCCGCCGGCAAGACGCCGGCCCAGCTCGCCGACGACATCCGCTCGGCGCTGACCAAATATATCGACAACCCGCAGGTCTCGGTGATGGTCGAGAGCTTCCAGGGCACCTTCGCCCAGTCGATCCGCATCGTCGGCGCGACCGAGAAGCCCGCGGCTCTGCCCTACCGCGCCAACATGACCCTGCTCGACGCGATGATCGAGGTCGGCGGGCTCTCCCAATATGCCGCGGGTAACCGTGCCCGGCTGATCCGCCACGACCGCACGAGCGGCCGCCAGGTGGAGTACGATCTCAAGATCGCCCGGCTGCTCAAGAAGGGCGACACCAGCGCCAACGTCCGGCTGGAGCCGGGCGACGTCATCATCATCCCCGAGAGCATGTTCTGAGCGCGATGGGCGCCCGGGGCCGAACAGGAAGCTGAAGAGCGAATGGACGGACTTTACGAACAGATCCGGATCACGCTCCACCAATTGTGGCAGCGGCGCTGGCTGGCGCTCGCCGTCGCCTGGGGCCTGTGCATGCTCGGCTGGCTCGGCATCGCCTTCATTCCGAACAGCTACGAATCGACCGCCCATGTCGCGGTCGAGGCGCGCCAGATCCTGCCCAGCCAGGTGGGGATGCCGCAGCCGACGCAGACCGATCTCACCCGTCTCAAGCAGACGCTGACCTCGACCGAGAATCTGACCAAGGTCGTCCGCCGCACCGACCTCAACAGCCTCGTCGCCAGCGACCGAGACCTCGCGGCCGAGGTCGAGATACTGCGCCAGTCGATCAAGGTGACGGCGACGCCGGAGAATATCTTCGAGATCGGCGCCACCGCCAAGGTCTCGGGCTTCTCCAACGCCCAGAATGCGAAGCTCGCCGCGGCGATCGTCCAGAATCTGATCGACCTGTTCGTTTCGGACAATCTCAACGGCGACCGCACCGAGGCCAATCAGAGCCTCGCCTTCCTCGACAACGAGGTGCACCGGCGCGAGCAGGAGCTGCAGCAGGCCGAGCAGCGCCGCGCCGATTTCGAGCAGCATTATCTCGGCCTCCTTCCCGGCGAAGGCTCGGTCGAGCAGCGCATGGCCGCGGCGCGGTCCGAGCTCTCCAACGTCGACCAGCAGCTGATCCAGGCGCAGACCTCGATGGGGGCCCTGCGCAGCCAGCTCGCCTCCACGCCGCCGACCATTCCGGGCGTCGGCGGCAATGACGGCTCGGCCTCGGGCCAGATGGCGTCGCTCGAAGGCCAGCTCTCGCAATATCAGGCACGCGGCTGGACCGATTCCCACCCCGATGTGATCGCGCTCAAGCAGCAGATCGCGCGGCTGCGTCCGATGGCGGCACGCGAGCCGCGCGGCGCCGGCGGCATGCAGAACCCCTCCTACGTCTCGCTCCAGACGATGATCGGCGAACGTCAGGGCCAGCTCCAAGCGGCGCTGTCGCGCAAGAACCAGCTCCAGTCCGATATGGCGCAGCTGACGTCGAAGGAAGCCTCCCAGCCCGGCGTCGCCGCCGAGCAGGAGCGGCTGAACCGGGATTACGACGTGCTGAAGCGCCAATATGACAAATTGCTGGAGGACCGCGACCAAGTGCGCCTCCGCTCCGATATCGCCACCAAGACCGACACGTTCAAATTCCGCGTGATCGATCCGCCCAGCCAGCCGACCTTGCCCAAGGCGCCGAACCGGCCGCTGCTGCTGACCGTGATCCTGATCGCGGCGATCGGCGCCGGCATCGGCGCGGCCTTCGTCGCCGCCCAGCTGCAGCGGACCTTCCCGACCCAGAACAAGCTCGCCGAAGCGACGGGCCTGCCGGTGCTCGGCACCGTCCACGAAGTGCTGACACCGGAGCTGAGGGCGCATCGCCGCCAGCGGCTGGCCTGGCTCGGCGGCGGGGCAGGGGCGCTCTTCGCCGGCTATTCGGTACTGATGCTGGTCGAATTCTGGCAGCGAAGCGCGGTCTGAGGGGAACAGATGAACAAGCACAGCCCCCTCGGCCAGTCCGGTTCGCTCCTCGAGCGGGCGGCGGCGCTGTACGGCCTCGAAGTGCCGACGGCCGCCCCCGGCGCCGCGCGCGCCGACCCGGCGCCGCGGCACGAGCCCGTTGCACGGCCCGAGCCCGCGCCCCAGCTTCAAATACGGCCCGAGCCGCGGCCGGAGCCGGAGGCGCGGATCAAGCCGCAGCCGCTAAGGCACCCGCAGCCGGCGCCGCGTCCGCTGCCGTCGCAGCGGCTCGCCGCGATCGATCGTGGCCGGCTGCGGAAGCAGGGCTTGCTCGACCCCGACGCGCCCGCCGGCGCGCTCGCCGAGGAATTCCGGATCGTGAAGCGCCAGCTGCTCGCGACCGCCGCTTTGCCCGGCATGAACGAAACGAAGCGGCGCGTCGCCCTGATCTGCTCGGCCCAGCCGGACGAGGGGAAGACCTTCTGCGCCCTCAACCTGGCTCTGTCGCTGGCCGGCGAGCAGGACGTCGAAGTGCTGCTGATCGACGGCGATTTCGGCAAGCCCGAGATCCTGCCGATGCTCGGCATCGAGCCGCAGGCCGGCTTCGTCGACGCGATCGCCGATCCCGCGCTCGATCCCGAAGGCCTGATCGTCCGCACCGACGTCGGCGCATTGTCGCTGCTCGGCGCCGGGCGGCAGGTCAACAACGTCACCGAATTGCTGGCTTCGGAGCGGACGCGGGAGGTGCTCGCGCGCCTGCTTGAGGCCAATCCGAAGCGCATCGTGATTTTCGATTCCCCGCCGGCCCTCGCCGCCTCCTCGGCGTCGGTGCTGGCGAGCCATGCCGGACAGACGGTGATGGTGGTGAGGGCCGACCAGACGGCGGAGGCGGATCTCCGCGAGGCCCTCGACCTCCTTTCCCCATGCCCGCATGTCTCCCTCCTGCTGAACGGCGCGGGCTTTGCCGCCTCCGGCCGGCGGTTCGGCAGCTATTATGGATACGGCCAATGACCGGAACAATTCTCCAGCGTCTGGCGCGCCATGCGCTCGGCCTTGCCGCGACCCTGTCCGGCATCGTCGCCTTGTGCCCCGCCCAGGCGCAGGCGCAGCAGCAGCAGGCGCCCGAGCGCCATGTCAGCATCCACCCCTATCTGGAGGTCCAGCAGGTGCTGACCGCCGATTTCGGCGGCGGCGAGACGCTCACCTATACCGGCGTCGGCGGCGGCATCGACGCGTCGATCGCCACCCGCCGGGTACAGGTGACGGCCCATTACGATTACCAGCACCAGTTCAGCTGGAAGCACGGCCAGAAGAACGGCGACGTGCATACCGGCCTCGTCGCCGCCCGGCTCGAAGTCGTGCCGAACGTGCTCAGCATGGACGCAGGGGCCATCGCCACCCGCACCCATGGCGACGTCCTCCGCCCCGTGCCGGGGCTTCGGACCGCCGGCGATCGCAACCTCGCCGACGTCTACAGCGTCTATGGCGGCCCGACCCTCTCGACCCATGTCGGGCCGCTCTCGGTCGGCGCCAGCTACCATGCCGGCTATGTCAAGGTGAACGACCACAGCTTCCAGGACGCGCCGGCCGGTACGCCGCGCATCGACCGCTACGACAGCTCGACCGTCCAGCAGGCCGATGCCAGCATCGGCATGGACACGCGCAACGCGCCGGTCGGCTGGACCGTCGGTGCCGGCTGGGTCCGCGAGGACATGAACCGGCTGAAATCTAATTATGACGGCAAATATGTCCGCGCCGACGTGGTCGTGCCGATCTCGTCGACCTTGGCGGTGACCGGGGGTGGCGGCTATGAGAAGATCAAGTCGTCCCAGCAGGACGTTCTGAGGGATGCGGCCGGGCTGCCGATCGTCACCACCGACGGCAACCTCGTCGGCGATCCGACCAAGCCGCGCCTCCTCACCTACGACCAGAGCGGCTTCATCTGGGACGTCGGCGTGATCTGGCGGCCGGGCCCGCGCACCGAGCTGCAGGTCCGCGGCGGACGCCGCTACGGAAGCACGACCGTGACTGGCTCGTTCGAGCATAAATTCAATAAAGACTATGCATTTAGCGCATATGTCTATGACAACGTATCAAGCTTCGGCCGGCTCATGATCGCCGATCTCAGCGGCGTGCCGCGCAGCTTCCGCATGTCGAATGCGGGCCAGGCGCTGACCGGAATCGGCGGCCCCGGCGGCGGCTGCGTGTTCGGCACCGAAGCCGGCAAGGGCACCTGCTTCGCCGACGCCCTCCAGTCGGTCAACAATTTCAACTTCCGCAACCGGGGCGTGGGCGTGCTGCTCTCCGGCGGCCGCGGCGTGTGGAATTTCGGCCTCGGCGCCGGCTACAACAATCGCCGCTACATCGCGCCGCCGACGGCCGATTTCCTGCTGCACGGCGCGACCGAGCAGAGCTTCACCGTCGAGGGCGACGTCGCGCGCCGCTTCACCCGCACTTCGGGGATCGACCTCGACGCTTATACCGCTTGGTATGACAGCGGGCTGCGCGGCAAATCGTCGAGCTTCAGCACCGGCCTGACCGCGACCTATTACCGCAGCTTCCTCACCGACCGACTGCAGGCGAACGTCTCGGCCGGCGTCTACACCACCAGCGGCCAGGATTTCAGCAGCACCTTCGGGACGTTGCTGCTCGGCCTGCGCTACGGCTTCTGACGGAAGGCGAGAGATGTACACCGACTATTACGGCCTCACCGAACGCCCCTTCCAGCTGACGCCGGACGCGCGCTTCTGGTTCGAAAGCCGTACCCACAAGAAGGCGATGGCCTATCTCGGCTACGGTCTCGCCCAGGGCGAAGGCTTCATCGTCATCACCGGCGAGGTCGGCGCGGGCAAATCGACGCTCGTGGCGCATCTTCTCGCAACCATCGACCGCGAGCGGCTGAACGCGATCCACATCGCTTCGACCCAGGTGGATGGCGACGACCTGCTCCGGCTGGTCGCGCAGGGGCTTGGTATCGCCACCGCCGGCACCGAGAAGGCGCGCCTGCTCGACGCGGTCGAGCAGCGGCTCGACGAGGAGGCCCGCCGCGGCCGCCGCACCCTTTTGGTCGTCGACGAAGCGCAGAACCTGTCGGTGCAGGCGCTCGAAGAGCTGCGCATGCTCTCCAACTTCACCAGCCAAAGCCGGGCGCTGATCCAGACCCTGCTGCTCGGCCAGCCCGAGTTCCGCGACCGGATCGCCGCCGACCAGGGCCTCGAGCAGCTGCGCCAGCGCGTCATCGCCTCCCATCACCTCGAGCCGATCGAGGCGAATGAGGTCGAGCCCTATCTCGTTCACCGTCTCGCCTGCGCGGGCTGGCAGGGCCGCCCAAGCTTCCAACCGGATGCTTTCGCCGCTCTCTATCGCCATTCGGGCGGAGTGCCGCGGCGGCTCAACCAGCTCGCCAACCGCCTCCTCCTCCAGGGCGCGGTCGAGCAAGCGAACGGCTTCGACGGCGCCGATGTCGAGCGGGTGGTCGCCGACCTCGCCGCCGACGCGCCGAAAGCCGCGCCGGCCGCCCGCACCGCGCCGGATCCTCGGGTCCCGCGGGCCCAGAGCCACGTCAGCGACCTGGGACTGGAGCGGCGTATCGCCGCCCTCGAGGCGCGGACCGACGAGCAGGAAGTGATCGTCCGCCGCGTCTTGACCCTGCTCGTGCAATGGGTCGAGAACGGCCAGCAGGCGCCCGGTTACACCAACGCCGCCTGAGGCGGCCGGAAGGGCAGACATGCTGAACGCCCTGTCGGTGGACGTCGAGGACTGGTTTCAGGTCGGCGCCTTCGAGAACTGCATCGCGCGCGACACCTGGGACGCTCTGCCGCGCCGGGTCGAAGCCAATGCCGATGCCGTCCTCGCTCTGTTCGAGGAAGCGGGGGTCAAGGCGACCTTCTTCACTCTGGGCTGGGTGGCCGAGCGCCATCCGGCGCTGATGCGCCGCATCGCCGCGGCGGGCCACGAGGTTGCCAGCCACGGCTGGGACCACGCCCGGGTCTTCACCCTCAGCCCGGAAGGGTTTCGGTCTGACCTCAAGCGTGCCCGCCAAGCGATTGAAGATTCATGCGGAAAGACGCCGAGCGGCTATCGCGCGCCGAGCTTCTCGATCGATGCGCGCACGCCTTGGGCGCATCCGATCCTCGCCGAGGAGGGCTATGCCTATTCCTCGAGCGTCGCCCCGCTCGCCCATGATCATTACGGCTGGCCGGAAGCGCCGCGCTTCGCCCATCGCCCGCTTCCCGATTCCGAGCTGATCGAGCTGCCGGTGACGACGGTCGAATTCGCCGGACGGCGGCTCGCCGCGGGCGGGGGCGGCTTCTTCCGGCTGCTTCCCTATCGTTTCTCCGACTGGGCGATCGCGCGGGTGAACGGGTCGGAAGGCCGGCCGGCGGTCTTCTACTTCCATCCCTGGGAGATCGATCCGGGCCAGCCTCGGGTCGCCGGCGCGCCGCTCAAGTCGCGCCTACGCCACTATAGCCGCCTCTCCGCGATGCGGCCGAAGCTGCTGAAATTGCTGAAGGCCCATCATTGGGGCCGCACGATCGAGGTCGTCGAGAGCGAGCGGGCGCGGCTGCCATGAAGATCCGCCGCGCCGACCTCGACGATCCCCGCGACAGCGCCGCCATCGACGCATTCGTGGCGGGCCATATGCGCGCGCAGCTCTTCCATCGTCCGCAATGGAGCCGGGCGGTCGAGAAAGGCTGCGGCGCCCGGGCGCATTATCTGCTCGCCGAGCGCGGCCCCGGTACGATCCGGGGCCTGCTGCCGCTGAGCGAGGTTCGCTCGCCTTTGTTCGGCAATTCCCTGGTCTCGGCCGGCTTCGGCGTCGGCGGCGGCGTGCTCGCCGACGAGGCGGAGACGGCGCAGGCGCTCGCTGATGCAGCCTGGACGCTGGCCGAGGAACGCGGCTGCACGGGTCTCGAGCTTCGCGGCGGCGCGCTTCCGGCAGGGCCCTGGCAGCTCAACGACGCGGTCTACGTCAACTTCGCCGCCGACCTGCCGCAGGGCGACGAAGCGATCATGCTCTCGATCCGCAAGCGCCAGCGGGCCGAGGTGCGCCGCGCTTTGGGCTTCGGCCTCGCGTTTCGCGAGGGTACCGGGCCGGCCGATCTCGCGCTCCACTTCCGCCTCTATTCGACCTCGGTCCGCAATCTCGGCACGCCGGTCTTCCCGCGCCGCCTGTTCGAAGCCATGGCGACGGAGTTCGGCGAGGACGCGCACATCCTCACCGCCTCGAAGGACGGCAAGCCGCTGTCGAGCGTGTTCAGCTTCTTCTTCAAGGGCAGCTGCATGCCTTATTGGGGGGGCGGCGCCGCCGACGCGCGGCGCTGGCGGGCGAACGAGGCGACCTATTACGAGCTGATGTGCCGCGCCTCGCGCCGCGGCTGCACCCGCTTCGATTTCGGCCGGTCGAAGGTCGGTACCGGTCCCTATGCGTTCAAGAAGAATTGGGGCTTCGAACCGGAGCCTTTGGCCTATGCGACGCGCACCGCCCAAGGCGTGGCCCGGCGCGAGATCAACCCGATGAATCCCAAATACCGGCTCCAGGTCGCGGCCTGGCGCCGGCTGCCGCTCTGGCTCGCCAACCGGCTCGGGCCGCCGATCGCGCGGGGGTTGGGCTGATGGCCGACATCCTCTTTCTGGCCCACCGCATCCCGTACCCGCCCGACCGCGGCGACAAGATCCGCTCCTGGCACGAGCTGAAGCACCTCTCTCGCCTCGCGCGGGTCCATCTCGCCTGCTTCGCCGACGACCCGGCCGATGCCGCCCATTTGCCGGCGTTGCGCAAGGCGCTGAACGGTCGCCTCGGCGAAGCGAAAGTGGAAGTGCGCCGCACGGGCAAGGCGGTGGCGGGCGCGCGCGCCCTGATCGAGGGCAGGCCCGTCTCGCTCACCATGTTCGACAGCCATGGCCTGCGCGCCTTCGTCCGCCGCCTGCTGGCGACGCGCGACATCGGCACGATCTTCGCTTTCTCCGGGCAGATGGCGCAATTCGTGCCGCCGCGCGCGCCGCAGCGTTTCGTCATGGATTTCGGCGACATGGATTCGGAGAAGTTCGCTTCCTATGCCGAGGAAGGCGGGCTGATGGCGCCGATCCACCGCCGCGAGGCGCGGATTCTGTTCGCGTTCGAGCGCGCCGTCGCCGCGCGGGCTGAAATCAGCCTGTTCGTGAGCGAGGCCGAGGCCGGCCTGTTCCGCGAGAGGGTGCACCTCCCGGGCGCCGATATCCGTGCTCTCCAGAACGGGGTGGACTTGCGTTTCTACGATCCCGCGGCGGCGGTCGCGCCGGCCGAGGCGCCGCACCCGCTGATCGTCTTCACCGGCCAGATGGATTATGCGCCCAATATCGACGCGGTGACCTGGTTCGCGGCGGAGGTGCTGCCGATGCTGCCGGGAATCACCTTCGCGATCGTCGGACGCAAGCCCGCCGAGGCGGTGCGGAAGCTGGCGAGAGAGCGGGTGATCGTCACCGGCGCGGTCGACGATGTCCGCGCCTGGCTGGCCGCGGCCGATATCGTCGTCGCGCCGCTGCGGATCGCCCGCGGCATCCAGAACAAGGTGCTGGAGGCGATGGCGATGGCGCGGCCGGTGGTCGCGTCGCCCGCCGCCTTCGAAGGGATCGACGCGAAATCGGGCCGCGACCTGATCGTCGCCGAGAGCGCGGAGGAGCAGGCCGAAGCGATCTCGGACCTGCTCGCCGATCCGGCCCGCGCCGCCGCGATCGGCAAGGCCGCCCGGCGGCGGGTGGAGCAAGCCTATCGCTGGGAGGCGCAACTGGCGCCGCTGGCGGAGATCGTCGGCCTCGGCAAGCGGAAGGCCGCGGCATGACCGCCGTGCTTCCGATCGAGAAAGCGGAGGCGGCCGGCGCCGAGCGGGGCTGGCGCCTCCATCTCACCGGCCTTGCCGCCGCCTGGGCGTCGATCCTCCTCCTCTTCCACCGGGACGCGGCGGACATCGTTTCGATCTGGTGGAACAGCTCGACCTTCAACCATTGCCTGCTGGTCGCGCCCCTGATCCTCTGGCTGGTCTGGCAGCGGCGGCCCGAGCTGAGGCAGCTCGCCCCCGCCGCCTGGGCGCCGGGGCTGCTCCTCGTCGCCGCGGGGGCCGGCGCCTGGCTGCTCGGCGCGGCGGGAAGCCTCGCGCTGGCCCGCCATACCGGCCTCGTCCTGATGCTGCAGGGAGCGGTGGTCGCCTGTCTCGGCAAGGCGGTGGCGAAGGGCCTCGCTTTCCCGCTCTTCTACGCTCTGTTCCTGATCCCGGCCGGCGAGGAAGCCGAGCCGTTCATGCAGACGCTGACCGCCGATATGGCGATGCGCCTGCTCGCCTGGACCGGCGTCCCCGCCCATATCGAGGGCGTCTTCATCGCCACGCCAACCGGCAATTTCGAGGTGGCCGAGGCCTGTTCGGGGGTGAAGTTCCTCGTCGCCATGGTCGCTTACGGCGCGCTCGCCGCCAATCTCTGCTTCCGGTCCTGGCCGCGGCGCATCCTGTTCATGCTCGCCTGCATCGTCGTGCCGGCGCTCGCCAACGGCGTCCGCGCCTGGGGCACGATCTACATCGCCTATCGCAGCGGCAGCACCGCCTTTGCCGAAGGGATCGACCATGTCGTCTACGGCTGGTTCTTCTTCGGCGCGGTGATGGCCTTGATCATGGTCTGCGCCTGGCCGTTCTTCGACCGCAAGGTGGGCGATTCTTGGTTCGATCCCAAGGGCCTGCAGCGGCCCGGTGCCGCGCCGGGCGGGGCCTCAAAGCTGGTCCGAATCGCCGCCGCCGCCGCCGTGCTGGCCGCTTTGCCGCCGCTATGGTCGGCGGCGATCGCCTCCGTCGGCGCCCGCGCCGCGCCCGCCGATTTCGCCTTTCCCGAAATCCCGGGCTGGCGCCGCGTCCCCGCGACAGGCGGGCGGCCGTGGCAACCGCATTTCGCCGGCGCCGATCTGTTGCGCATGGCCCGCTACCGCAATGCGGCCGGGCAGGAGGTCGACCTCGCCATCGCCGTCTTCGCGCGTCAGGGGGAAGGCCGGGAGCTGGTCGCCTTCGGCCAGGGCGCCGCCTTCCGGCCCTGGGCTTGGACCGCCGACAGCGATCCGCCGCCGGGCGGCAAGGGCGAATTGCTCTATTCGTTCGGCACCGTGCGGGAGGTGCTGACCTTCTACCGAGTCGGCGACATCCTCACCGGCAGCCGGCCGGCGGTGAAGCTGGAGACGATGAAGACGCGCCTTCTCGGCGGACCGCAGCGCGCTGTCGCCATCCTGATCTCGGCCGAGCAGCCCGCCGACGGCAGCCCCATCCGCCCGGCGCTCGATGCGTTCGCCCGGGCCCTGGGGCCGATCGACCGCCTTGCCGACCGCGCCGCCGGCCTGCCACAGAGGCGCTGATGTGCGGCATTGCGGGCCTCTTCCATCCTGACGTCCCGAAACCCGTCGATCCGGCGCGGATCCGGGCGATGGCCGACGTCCTCGCCCATCGCGGGCCGGACGGCAGCGGCGTTTGGACGGGCCCCGGCATCGGCTTTGGCCATCGCCGCCTGTCGATCATCGACCTCGAGGGCGGCGCCCAGCCGATGCGCTCGGCCGATGGCGGTCTCGTCATCACTTATAATGGCGAAATCTACAATTTTCGCGAGGTGAGGGCTGAGCTGGAGGCGCTCGGCCATGCCTTCGCCACCCGATCCGACACCGAGGTGATCCTCGCCGCCTGGGCGCAATGGGGCACGGCCTGCCTCGATCGCCTGAACGGCATGTTCGCCTTCGCCCTTTACGATGCCGGGGAGGATGCGCTCTTCCTCGCCCGCGACCGGCTGGGAGTGAAGCCGCTTCACTACGCCATCCTGCCCGACGGGGCGCTGATCTTCGCCTCGGAGCTCAAGGGCCTGCTCGCTCACCCTCTGCTCCGCCGCGAGCCGAGCCCGCAAGCGGTCGAGGATTATCTCGCTTACGGCTACGTCCCCGACGATTCCTGCATCCTCGCCGGGGTGAGGAAGCTGCCCGCCGGCCATTTCCTGCTGGTGCGGCGGGGCAGGGGGGTGCCGGAGCCCGCCCGCTGGTGGGACGTCGATTTTTGCAATCCGTCCGGCGCCTCCGCCGCGTCGCTGGAGGAAGAATTGGTCGAGCGGCTGCGCGAAGCGGTGCGCTCGCGGATGATCGCCGACGTGCCGCTCGGCGCCTTCCTCTCGGGCGGCGTCGACAGTTCGGCGGTGGTGGCCTTCATGGCCGAGGCGAGCCGCAAGGCGGTCGAGACCTGCTCGATCGGCTTCGATGAGGCCGATCATGACGAGACCAGATATGCAGCTCTCGTCGCCGAGCGTTTCGCCACCAGCCACCGGAGCCGAATCGTCGCCGCGGACGATTTCGCCCTCATCGACACGCTCGCCGAGGCATTCGACGAGCCCTTCGCCGACGCCTCCGCCTTCGGCACCTACCGGGTCTCGCAGCTGGCGCGGGAGAGAGTGACGGTCGCTTTGTCCGGCGACGGCGCCGACGAGGCTTTTGCCGGCTACCGCCGCTACCGGCTGTTCGCGGCCGAGGAGCGGGCGCGGAACCTGCTCCCCGCGGGCGCCCGCGCCCTCGCCGGCGCGGCCGGCGCACTTTATCCGAAGCTCGACTGGGCGCCGCGTTTCCTGCGCGCCAGGACCAGCCTGCTGGCGCTCGGCCGGTCGAGCGAGGAGGCCTATGCGGATGCGGTCACGGCCACGTCTTTTCCAATCCGTTCCAGGCTTTACAGCTCGCATTTCAGGCAGTCACTGCAGGGCCATCGCGCGGAGAGCCGCTATGTCCACGCCATGCGCCACGCGCCCGCCGAAGATGCCTTGTCCCGCGCCCAATATGCCGACCTCAAGATCTGGCTGCCGGGCGATATCCTCACCAAGGTCGACCGCGCCAGCATGGCGGTCAGCCTCGAGGCGCGCGAGCCCTTGCTCGACCATCGCCTGGTCGAGTTCGCCGCGCGCCTGCCGGCGAAGCTGCGGCTGCGCGGCGGCAGCGGCAAATGGCTGATGAAGAAGGCGCTCGGCCGCTATCTGCCCGACGAGATCCTGCATCGCCGGAAAATGGGCTTCGTCACGCCGATTTCCGCCTGGTTCCGTGGCCCGCTCGCCGCCGAGGCCGCGGCCATCGCGTCCAGCCCCGCATTCGCCGAGCTCGGCTGGTTCGACACGGGCGCGATTGCCCGGCTTGCCGCCGACCATAGAGCCGGCCGCGCCGAGCATGGCCGCACCCTCTGGCAATTGCTGATGCTGGAGCGCAGCCTTCAGCGCGTCTTCGGCTTCGGCGTCTCGTCGTCCGGATATACGGCCGCCGCGAAATAGAGCCCGTCCGGCGGCGCGTTCAGCCCCAGAGCCGCGCGGTCCCGCGCCTCGAGCGCGCCCTCCAGATCCGCCGCCGACCATTTGCCGCGCCCGACCAGTTGCAGGCAGCCGACCATCGAGCGGACCTGATGGTGGAGGAAGGAGCGCGCGTCGGCTTCGATCACGATCGTCTCGCCGGCGCGGCGCACGTCGAGCCGGTCGAGCGTCTTGACCGGGCTCTCGGCCTGGCACTGGATCGAGCGGAAGGTGGTGAAATCGTGCCGCCCGACCAGGCCCTGCGCCGCTTCGTGCATCGCGCCGGCGTCGAGCGGCACCGTCACCTGCCAGGCCCGGCCCGCCTCCAGCGTCAGCGGCGCGCGCCGGTTCACGATCCGGTAGCGATAGCGCCGGCCGATGCAGCTGAAGCGGGCATGCCAGTCGCCGGCCACGACCTCCGCCTTCAGCACCGCCACCGGCAGCGGCCGCAGCCGCGCGTTCAGCCCTTCGGAGAGGCGGAAAGGCGTGACGGCCTTGGCGATATCGCAATGCGCCGCCATTGCCAAAGCGTGGACGCCGGCGTCGGTCCGCCCCGCCGAATGGAGCACGACCTTCTCGCCGGTGATCGCCGCGACCGCTTCCTCGATCGCCTGCTGGACGGTGGGGCCGTGCGGTTGACGCTGCCAGCCCATGAAGGGGCCGCCGTCATATTCGACGGTAAGGCGGTAGCGGGTCATCGCAACAGGGTGCCGGAGGGAATCGAAAAGCCCCGCAACAGTTCCGCTGCCGTCATCGGCGCGCGCCCGGCCCGCTGGACCAGAATCGGTACGATCGCGCCGCTCGCGCAGGCGATGGTGAGCCGGTCGTCGAGCACGGTCCCCGGCGCGCCCGTTTGGTTGAAAATGTCGACGCTATGGAACTTTATGCGCTCGCCTTGATATTCGAAATAAGCACCGGGCAGGGGATTGAAGGCCCGGATTTGCCGTTCGACCTCGGCCGCAATGCGGCTGAAATCGAGCTTCGCCTCGTGCTTCTCGATCTTTGGTGCATAGGTGGTCCCGTCCTCAGGCTGTTTTACGGGCTGGAGATTCGGCAGGCTTTCGAGAACCCCCGCCATGAGCTGCGCGCCGATCTCGGCCAGCTCCGCGGTCAGCTCTCCCGCCGTCTTGCGGTCGATCTCCGTCGCCCGCACCGCCAGCATCGGTCCGGTGTCGAGCCCGCGCTCCATCTGCATGATGGTGACCCCCGTCATTTCATCGCCGGCGAGGATCGCCCGCTGGATCGGCGCGGCGCCGCGCCAGCGCGGCAGCAGCGAGGCGTGGACGTTGAGGCAGCCGAGCCGCGGCGCATCGAGGATCGGCTGCGGCAGGATCAGGCCGTAAGCCGCCACGACCGCCGCATCCAGCGCCAGTGCCGCGAATGCCCGCTGCGCTTCCGGATCCCGGAGGGTGGGGGGGGTACGCACCTCGATCCCGTACGCCTCCGCCGCTCTCTGCACCGGCGACGGCCGCGACGCCTTGCCCCGCCCCGCCGGCCGCGGCGGCTGGCTGTAGACGGCCGTGACGTCATGCCCCGCCCCGATCAGGGCCTCGAGCGTCGGCACCGCGAAATCCGGCGTTCCCATGAAAGCGATGCGCATGATCTCCCCTTATCCTCCCCAGCCTTTGCTGGGGAGGGGGGCCAGGCGCAGCCTGGTGGAGGGGGTTCCGAGCTTGCCACGAAGCCCCCTCCACCGCGCGATGCGCCGTCCCCCTTCCCGGCAGTAGCCGGGGAGGATTTACGCTGCCCGTCCCACCTCCTACCTAGCGCTCATGGCTTCTCCCGAGATCGACGCGCTCACCCAGGCGCTTGCCCGTCTGCCGGGCCTCGGCCCGCGCTCGGCGCGGCGGGCGGTGCTGCATCTGCTCAAGAAGCGCGAGACGGCGCTGACGCCGCTGTTGCGCGCGCTCGAACGGGTAAGCGAGAGCCTCTCGGTCTGCTCGACCTGCGGCAATGTCGACACGGCCGATCCGTGCAGCGTCTGCGCCGATTCCCGCCGCGACGACCGGCTGCTCTGCGTCGTCGAGGAGGTCTCCGATCTCTGGGCGCTCGACCGCTCGCGCCTTTTCCCGGGCCGTTTTCACGTCCTCGGCGGCCGCCTGTCGGCTTTGGAAGGCGTGCGGCCCGAGGATCTCAGCATCGACAAACTGGTCGGCCGCGTCGCCAAGGGCGGGATCGACGAGGTCGTGCTGGCGATGAACGCGACGCTCGAGGGCCAGACCACCGCCCATTATCTCGCCGAGCGGCTCGAAACCTATCCGATCCGCCTCACCCAGCTCGCCCACGGCCTGCCCGTCGGCGGCGAGCTCGACTATCTCGATGAGGGCACGCTCGCCCAGGCGCTGCGGGCCCGCCGGCCCGTCGCCTAGGGCCGGGCCTGAGCTTGATTTCGGGCCTTTTCGCACCTATTTTTCAGCCATGGCCATCCGCCCGATCATCGAGACGCCGGACCCCTTGCTCCGGCAAATCTCCTCGCCCGTCGCCGAGGTGACGGAAGAGATCCGTATGCTCGTCGACGACATGCTCGAGACGATGTATGCGGCGCCGGGCATCGGCCTTGCCGCGATCCAGGTCGGCGTGCCGAAACGGGTGCTGGTGATCGACCTCCAGGAGCCGGAGGAGGAAGGCGGCGAGCCCGTCCGCGACCCTTTGGTGTTCATCAATCCGGAGATCCTCCGCGCCTCGGACGTGCTCCAGGTCTATAATGAAGGCTGCCTCTCCGTCCCCGAAATGTATGCCGAGGTCGAGCGGCCCGACAGCATCCGCGCCCGCTGGCTCGACCGCGACGGCAAGGCCCATGAGAAGGATCTGGACGGGCTCCTCGCCATCTGCCTCCAGCACGAAATGGACCATCTCGAGGGCGTGCTGTTCATCGACCATCTCTCGCGCCTGAAGCGCGACATGATCCTCAAGAAGCTGGCCAAGTGGCGCAAGGAACGGTCGAAGCTCGCCGCCTGACGTCAGACGTCTTCCCCCCATGGTCGGCTCTCCGTAAGAGAAAGCGATGCTGACCCTTTCCCCCACCGCCGCCGCGCTGATCGCGCTCGGCTGCGGCGCGTGGCTGGCCGTGGCGGTCTGGGCGACGCTGCGCGGCATTTCCCGCGCCGGCCAGGCCTCGGCTGAGGTCGGCGCGGCGGGGGCGGGGCAGCTCCTGGTCGAAGCCTCGCCCGCCATGTCGCTGATCGTCGAGGCCAATGGACGGCTCGAGGGCTCCCCCCGCCTCGCCGCCGCGCTCGGCCTCGAGCACCTGCCCGACCGGCTCGATCAATTCGAAGGTGAGGAATGGGAGCATTTGCGGGCGGAAGCCCGGCGCGCGGCCACGACTGCGGCCGGCTTCGCTTTGTCGCTTCGTCCGCCTGGCTCCGCCCGCATGCTCCACGTCCGCGGCGGGCCGGCGCCGGCCGGCAGCCGCGACGGCTCGGTCCTCCTCTGGTTCGTCGACATGACCGAAAGCGAGGAAGCGTCCGCCGCTTTGCAGGCGCGGGTCGACCGCCTCGCCGGCGCCCTCGACGCGCTCTCCGGCCTGATCGAGGCCGCGCCCTTCCCGATGTGGCATCGCGGGCCCGACCTCAAGCTCGCCATGGTCAACAGCGCCTATGTCGCCGCGGTCGAGGCCGAGAGCGCCGAGGCGGTGGTGGAGGGCGGCATCGAATTGGTCGACGAAGGCGAAGGCGCCGCCGCGCAGGCGGCGCTGGCGCGGGAGTCGGGCGGGCCCCATGCCCGTACCGTCGCGGCCACCGTCGCCGGCGAGCGGCGGACGCTCCAATTGGTCGAGATGCCGCTCGGCGAAGCGGGGATCGCCGGCTATGCGATCGACGTCGAGGATCGCGAGCAGGCGCGCGCCGATCTCGCCCGCTTCGTCCGCGCCCAGCGCGACATGCTCGACCGCCTGTCGGCCGGCGTCGCCCAGTTCGGGCGCGACCGCGGCCTCATCTTCACCAACCAGCCCTTCGCGCGTCTGTTCGGCCTGCGCGGCGACTTCCTCGCCGACCGGCCCGAGTTCAACCGCCTGCTCGACGCGATGCGCGAGGCGGGGCAGCTTCCCGAGGTCCGCGACTATCCGGACTGGAAGAAGGAGCATGGCCGCTGGTTCACCGGCGGCCTCGCCGCGGAGGAGGAGGATTGGCAGCTCCCCGGCGGCCGCCACCTGCGCGTCGTCGCCCAGCCGCTCCCCGACGGCGGCCTGCTGCTGATCTTCGAGGACCGGACCGAGCAGCTTCGCCTCGCCTCCGCCCGCGACACCCTGCTGCGGGTCCGCACCGCCACCTTCGACAATCTGTTCGAGGCGATCGGCGTCTTCGCCTCGGACGGCCGCCTCCACCTCTGGAACAACCGCTTCCGCGAGCTTTGGGGATTCGACGAGGAGCAGCTCGCCGGCCATCCGCGCATCGACACGCTGACGCCGCTGATCGCGAAGCACCTCAAGAACGCCGCCCATGCCGGCCTGCTGCGCGAGCTGGTCCGCAGCGCCACCGTCGAGCGCAAGCAGCGGAACGGCCGCGTCGCGCTCACCGACGGCCGCGAGTTCGAATTCGCCGCGGTGCCGCTGCCGGACGGCAATGCGCTCTTCACCATGCTCGACGTCACGGCGTCGCGCACCGTCGAGGCGGCGCTACGCGAGCGGGCGGAGGCGCTGGAGGCGGCGGACCGGCTGAAGAC
>JAQGLF010000207.1 GCA_028293025.1 Alphaproteobacteria bacterium | reverse complement strand
GCGGGTGCAGGAATATATGGCTGCCTTCCTGGTCATGGAGACGATGATGATCGGCGTCTTCATGGCGCAGGACATCTTCCTCTTCTACGTCTTCTTCGAGGCGGGCCTGATCCCGATGTTCCTGATCATCGGCATCTGGGGCGGGGCGGAGCGGATCTACGCCTCCTACAAATTCTTTCTCTACACCCTGCTCGGCTCGGTGCTGATGCTGGTGGCGATGCTGTGGATGGTGAATTACGCCCATAGCACCTACATCCCGAAGCTGCTGGTCACCGATTTTCCGGCGCACGCACAGACCTGGCTGTGGCTCGCTTTCTTCGCCAGCTTCGCGGTCAAGATGCCGATGTGGCCGGTCCATACCTGGCTACCCGACGCCCACGTCCAGGCGCCGACCGCCGGCTCAGTCATCCTCGCCGGCGTGCTGCTGAAGCTCGGCGGCTACGGCTTCGTCCGCTTCTCGCTGCCGATGTTTCCGGAGGCGTCCGCCCAGCTCGTCTGGATCGTCTTCGGCCTGAGCCTCATCGCCATCGTCTACACCTCGCTGGTCGCGCTGGTGCAGCGGGACATGAAGAAGCTGATCGCCTATTCGTCGGTCGCGCACATGGCCTTCGTCACCATCGGCATCTTCGCCTTCAACCGGCAGGGGATGGAGGGCGCGCTGATCGTCATGCTGAGCCACGGCCTCGTCTCGGGCGCGCTCTTCCTCTGCGTCGGGGTGGTCTACGATCGGCTCCACACCCGCGAGATCGGCCGCTACGGCGGGCTCGCCAACAACATGCCGGCCTACGCGCTCTTGTTCATGCTGTTCACCATGGCTTCGGTCGGCCTGCCCGGCACCGGCGGCTTCGTCGGCGAGTTTCTGAGCCTGGTCGGCGCCTATCGCATCTCGAGCTTCGTCGCCGCCGTCGCGACGACCGGCATCATCCTCGGCGCCGCCTATATGCTCTACCTCTACTGGCGCGTCGCCTACGGGACGAGCCGGAACGCCGACGCGGCGGCGATGCCGGATTTGAACGCGCGCGAGCTGATCGGGCTCGGCGCGATCGGCGCCGCCGTCCTCTGGATGGGCGTCTATCCCGAAAGCTTCCTCGCGCCGATGCGGAACGACGTCGGCGTGCTGATGGCGCGGGTCGCGCGGGCGGCGCCGAAGAGCGATTCCGGCCTGGTCGGCACCGCGAACGCCGCCCCCGCGCGTGCGGCGGGAAGCCGCTGATGCTTCAGTCCCTCTCGCTGACCCTGCCGGAAGTGATCCTCTCGACGGCGGCCCTGATCCTGATGCTGGTCGAGGCCTGGGGCGGCTACCGCTCGGCGCGGTTCATCACCTGGCTGGCCATCGCCGCCTTCGCCGTCGCCGCAATCTTCTTCCCTGGTTATCATGGCGGCCGCGCATTGGGCTTCCACGGGCTGTTCGTCTCCGATGCCTTCGCCACTTTTTCCAAAGTGGCGATCTATGCCGCCGCGATCGTCTCGCTCGTCGCCGCGAGCGGCTGGTTCAGCCGCGACGGCGACTATCGCGCCGAATATCCGGTGCTGATCCTGCTCTCGGGCGTCGGCATGGGGATGATGGTCTCGGCCGCCGATCTTCTCACCCTCTATATCGGTCTCGAGCTGCAGAGCCTCTCGGCCTACGTCCTCGCCTCCTTCCAGCGGCGCGACAACCGCTCGGCCGAGGCGGGCCTCAAATATTTCGTGCTGGGGGCGCTCGCCTCGGGCATCCTCCTCTACGGCATCTCGCTTCTCTACGGCTTCACCGGCTCGACCGAATTCGCCGATATCGCCCGCGCCATCGGCAGCCAGAAGGCCTCGGCCGCGGGCCTGTCGACCGGCACCCTGTTCGGCCTCGTCTTCGTCTTCGCCGGCATCGCCTTCAAGGTCTCGGCGGTGCCGTTCCACATGTGGACTCCCGACGTCTACGAGGGCGCGCCGACGCCGGTCACCGCCTTCTTCGCCTCGGCGCCGAAGCTGGCGGCCATGGCCCTGCTCACCCGCTTCGCCATCCAGGCGGTGGGGCCCGCCACCTTCGAATGGCGGCAGATCGTCATCTTCATGGCGCTTGCCTCGACCATCCTCGGCGGCGTCGCGGCGATCGGCCAGCCGAACATCAAGCGGCTGCTCGCCTACAGCTCGATCAACAATGTCGGCTTCGCTCTGATCGGCCTTGCCGCCGGCACGAAGGAGGGCGTCGCCTCAATCCTCTTCTACATGGCGGTCTACCTGGTGATGACGCTCGGCGCCTTCCTGGTCGTGCTGCGGATGCGCGATGCGGAGGGGCGCTCGGTCGAGACCATCGCCTCGCTTTCCGGCCTGTCGCGCAGCCGCAAGGGCCTCGCTCTGGCCATGGCGACCTTCATGTTCAGCCTCGCCGGCGTGCCGCCTCTGCTCGGCTTCTGGCCGAAATTCCTCGTCTTCCGCGCCGCGGTCGAGGCGAACCTCACCTGGCTGGCGGCGGTCGGGATCGCCACTTCGGTGATCAGCGCTTATTATTATCTGAAGATCGTCAAGACGATGTATTTCGACGAGGCGGCGCCCGCCTATGCCCCGACCCGCGACTGGGCGCAGACCGCCCTGATCGCGATCGCCGCGATCACCGTCTCGCCCGCCGGTTATTTCCTGATCGGCGCCCTCGATACCGTCACCCACAACGCCGCGGCGTCGCTATTCTGATCCGCACCGTCGCCGAGACCGGCTCCACCAACGACGATCTCGCCGCTCTCGCCCGCACGGGCGCTCCCGAAGGCAGCTGGCTTCGTGCCGGCCGCCAGACCGGCGGCCGCGGCCGGCAGGGGAGGGGCTGGGTCTCGCCCGAGGGCAATCTCTACGCCAGCACGCTTGTCCGCCTGCGCGTCGGCGACCCGCCCGCGCCGACCCTTGCCCTCGTCGCCGCCGTCGCCCTGCACGAAGTCGCCGCCGCCTTCGCGCCCGAGGCGGAAGTGATCGTCAAATGGCCGAACGACCTCCTCGCCGGCGGCTTCAAGCTCGCCGGAATCCTGCTCGAACGGGAAGGGGAGGCGGTGGTGATCGGCTTCGGCGCCAATCTCGCGCACGCGCCGGACGGTCTGGACCGGCCCGCGACTTGCCTCGCCGCGCTGGCCGGCGCCGCGCCCGATCCCGCCGCCTTCCTCGAGACGCTCGCCGACGCCTTCGCCCGCTGGCTCGGCCGCTGGCGCGGCGAGGGCCTGGGCGCCATCCGCCGCCAGTGGCTCGCAATCGCCCATCCGCCCGGCACCGCGCTCGCGGCGGGCGGCGTCGAGGGCCTGTTCGACGGCCTCGACGAAACCGGCGCCCTCCGCCTCCGTCTCGGGGACGGTACGATCCATATCGTGCATGCCGGCGACGTTTTCCCGATTTGAGCGCAGCGCCGTCGTCGCGTCGCGCCATCCGTGCTAGCTTCATTCGATCCAGCCTGCCTCGGTGAAGGAGTCGCTCATGCTGTTCGCCGTCACCGGAATCCTGAAGCCCGGCGCCGAGGCGAAGCTGGCGGGGCTGCAGGAAGCGTTCAACGAGCATCTCGCCCAGCCCTTCCGCCGCATCCGCCTCGCCGGCGCGCTTCGCAGTGCTGACAGGAGCCGGACCGGATTCATGGTGCTGCTCGAGGCGGACCGGTTCGATCAGGCCGAGGCCTATCTTCGCGAAAGCCCGATCTTCCGGGCCGACCTCTATGAGCGGGTCGACGTGGCCGAATATGAGTTGCAGGTCGGACGGCTGGATTAGCCTGTGCCGGAGATCGCCTCGCCGTTCCGCGACGCCCGCCGCGCCCAGATGTACCCTCTGCTGGCGCCGAACGAGATCGCCCGGCTGCGGCGCTTCGGCGAGACGCGGACCTTTGCCTCAGGCGAGATGCTGGTCCGCACCGGCGAGGCGGGCCACGGCCTGACCCTGATCCTGTCGGGCGAAGTCGACATCACCCGGCATCGCGAGGAGGGGGACGGGGAGCTGATCGTCACCCATCTCCCCGGCGCCTTCATGGGGGAGCTTGCCCAGCTCTCGGGCCAGCCGTCCCTGATCGATGCGCAAGCGCGGGGCGACGTCGAGGCGGTGGCGATCCCGCCGGAGCGGCTGAGGGCCCTGCTGGTCGCGGAGGCGGAGCTCGGCGAGCGGATCATGCGCGCGCTGATCCTGCGCCGCGTCGGCCTGCTCGAAACCGGCGCGGTCGGGCCGATCCTCGTCGGCCGGCTGGGCGATGCCGATTTGCTTCGGCTCGAAGGCTTCCTCACCCGCAACGGCCATCCCCACCGGCATCTCGATCCCGGCAGCGATGCCGAGGCGCGGGCGCTGATCGAGCGCTTCCACGTCGATCCCGCCGAGCTGCCGATCGTGCTCTGCCCGGGCGGCCAGCTGCTGCGCAATCCGACCGAGGGCGCGCTCGCCCGCTGCCTCGGCCTGGTCGGCGACATCGATCCCGACCGGCTGTTCGACGTCGCCGTGATCGGCGCCGGCCCGGCCGGGCTCGCCACCGCGGTCTATGCCGCCTCGGAAGGGCTGTCGGTGCTCGCGCTCGACTGCCGCGCCTTCGGCGGCCAGGCCGGCGCTTCCGCGCGGATCGAGAATTACCTCGGCTTTCCGACCGGAATCTCGGGGATGGCCTTGATGGGCCGCTCGTTCAGCCAGGCCCAGAAATTCGGAGTCGAAATGGCGATTCCCGACGAAGCGGTGCGGATCGAGCCGGATGCCAGCGGCGTCCGCACCATCGTCCTTGCGGACGGCGAGTGCGTTCGTGCCCGCGTGCTGGTGGTGGCGACCGGCGCCCGCTACCGCCGCCTCGGCATTGCCGGCGCCGAGGATTTCGAGGGAAAGTCGCTCCATTTCTGGGCCTCGCCGCTCGAGGCGCGGATCGCCGCCGGCGAAGAAATCGCCCT
>JAQGLF010000041.1 GCA_028293025.1 Alphaproteobacteria bacterium | reverse complement strand
CATGCGCTTCGACCCGCGGATCGACATTGGCGAAGGTGCCGACCGCGCCGGAGATGGCGCAGGTCGCGACCTCCTCTTTGGCCCGCACCAGCCGGTCGCGCGCCCGGTCGAACTCGGCATAATAGCCGGCGAGCTTGAGGCCGAAGGTGACCGGCTCGGCATGGATGCCGTGGCTGCGGCCGATCGTCGGGGTCAGCTTGTGCTCGAAGGCGCGGCGCTTCAGCACCGCCAGCAGCCCGTCCAGATCCTCGATCAGCAGGTCGGCAGCGCGGCTCAGCTGGACGGCGAGGCAGGTGTCGAGCACGTCGGAGCTGGTCATCCCCTGGTGGAGGAAGCGCGCCTCCGGCCCGACATGCTCGGCGACGCTGGTCAGGAAGGCGATGACGTCGTGCTTCACCTCCGCCTCGATCGCGTCGATCCGCACGACGTCGAAGCCGCCTTTCTCCCACACCGCTTGCGCCGCGACTTTCGGCACGATGCCGAGCTCGGCCATCTTGTCGAGCGCATGGGCCTCGATCTCGAACCAGATGCGGAAGCGCGTCTCCGGCGCCCAGATGCTGGCCATCTGCGGCCGCGAATAGCGGGGGATCATCGGCGCTTCCTGACCATCGATTGGAAGCGGCGCGCCTAGCAGGGTCGCGGCGGGCCATCAATGCGACGAAGGGGCGGAACGGCCCGCGCCGCCGCTTCGTTTCTCCGCGAAACAGACAGACGACAGGAGAAGGAACATGATCAAGACGATCCTGCTCGGCGGCGCGCTCGTCCTCGCTCTGCCGGCTTTCGCCCAGAGCCCGGCCAGCCACGGCCCGGTCAATACCGGCACAATCGGCACGACGGGGCACGACCCGCTGCAGACCGCCGACGACGCCACCGTCCAGACCAATGCGACGCCGTCGACCGACGCCCAGGCCCGCGGCGACGTCAGCGGCACCTCGCTCGGCCAGCGCGCGAGCCTCGCGGCGCCGACCGGCACCTGCCTGCGCAACGGCCGGTCCGGCCGGATGTCGAAGGCCTGCAGCACGACGAACGGGGGAATGACGGGCACGGCGTCGACCGCCGGCACCACCGGCTGGACCAACGGCGCACCCTCTTCCTACACCGGCATGGGCGGCCCCGACGCCGGCGCGCATTCGTACCCGACCTGCTCGCGCACCGTGACCGACAGCTGCGCCCAGACGGGGCAGCGGCGCCACCGCTAATCGCCTCTCCCCCTCCCGCTCGCCGGCGGGAAGGGGTAGCGGCGCCGTCTTCGTCCGCTCGATCCACTGCCGGCCCGCGTCATTGCGCGAAACGACCGGCGCCACGCGCGGCTAAGCGCCGGTGCGCGCATACGGAGCGTCTGGCTGTCGGACGTCGACCATGGGTCGAAGGCGGGCGTTCGCGCCCGAGGGATGTTAACCTGAAACAGAACTTGGTCCCCTAGATGTGCAGGCACGTCAGGGGGACACGTCATGAAGTTCGTTTTACTGAAATCGCGCGGCGGGGATTATATGGTGGTCGCAGGCAATGTCGCCTGGCTGCGGTCGCATGAGAATGGGCAGACCAAGGTCGGTGTCGTCGGCGGGGATTCGCTCCTCGTCGCCGGAAGCATCGAGGAGATCGCCGCCACGATCCTGGCGGGCTGAAGCCGCTGCTTTCGCCGGGCGGTTCAGTCGTCGAACGCCTGCCATGGCTGGAGCCCGGGCCTGCGAATCAACCTCCGGCGTTGCGACCACGGCCCGGCCCGTAAACGGGCCACGCAACCGGCGCCGGTCCTTCATTCGACCTTCCGAATCTCCGATTCCACCGTCGCGACCTTCAGCCCGAAGCGGTGGAAGGTCATGCGATTCCTTGCGGTCCGGCCGCCGGGATGGAGCGCGACCCATTGCTCGACAAGCGGTCCCTCCTCCAGCCGGTAACGCAAATGGAGGGTCGTTTCGCCGATCTCGCCGGCGACGGCGCCGCGCACGTCGCTGATCGTCCCGGTGATGTGGTTGCCGCCCGAGTGGACAAGCCGCCAGGTCCTGCGGCGGGCGGGCTTGCCTTCCTCCTCCACGATCTGGTCGAGGAGCAGGGCGCCGCCGGAATCCATGCGGCCGCGGGTGTGATCACGCATTGCGTGACGGCCCGACACGATCACGTCCACGCTTCCGGATCCTTCGGTGGTGCCGATGAAGAAGCGCTCGAGCGGCGAGCCGATGCCGGGCGCCGCGAGGGACAGGAAGGCCAGGGCGACTGAGACGGACAAAGCGGGCTGCTCCTCGACATGCCCGCGGCTGCGCGGCACGAGCTGATGCACCGGTTAGGCCATTGGCGGCGTGCGGGGAACTCATCGATCCGCGGGAACCAGTTCCCGCTCGCGGGGGTCATCGCAGCTCCAAACCGGAACTTGCAAAATGTTCGACCCGACGTGGCGCGATCAGCAGGCCATCCACTCCGGGCGTGTCGAGCACGAAGCGCAGGGCGGCGCTCGCCATGGTCTCGTGTCGCGCGTCGGCCGATCGCTTCAGCCGTTCGATCGCATTGAAGGAGTCCTCGTTCAGATAGGCGGCACAAGCCTCCGGTGCCTGGGCCAGGCGGCTGCCGGACGGGGGCTCCTCGCCGAACCGATATTTGCCGGTGAGCATCCCGCCGGCGAGCGGGCTGAAGGCAGTATAACGGAGGCCATGCCCGGCGCAGTACGGGATCAGTGCTTCCCCATCCGCCGTGGCGAGCATGTTGTACTCGTTCTGGACATATTCAAAGCACGAGGCGAGGCTGCCGCCAGCCAGGGTCCTGACCGCCTCCACATCGGATAATGAGGCGTTGGAGATGCCGAAGAGTGCAATTTTGCCTGCTTCAACGGCATTTGTCATGGCATCGAGCGTCTCTTCGAGAGGCGTCACGCGATCGAATTCGTGGATGTAATAGAGATCGATCCGCTCGACCCCCAAACGGCGCAGAGACGCATCGAGGTGATAGGCGATCTGGGTCCGGCTAAGCGGTGTGTCCCCGGGCGGGCAGCCATGAGGATTGCCGACCTTGGTCGCAATCTGGGCGTCCCGGCGGAAGGAAGCGCCCTGGGACCGAAGCCATTTGCCGAGCATTTTTTCGCTCGATCCGCCACCATAGGTGTTTGCGGTGTCGAAGCGTCGAAGCCCGAGCCGCCGCGCATGATCGAGCAAGCGCAGGGCCTGTTCTTCGCTGTCGCCGGCGCCGCGCAGATTGGGCGCGGAGCCGATGCCGCCGAAATTGCCGCAGCCAAACACGATCCGGTCGACGTCGCGCTCCGTCAGCAATTTGCCGCCTCCACACGCACCGCAATTCGCAAGCCCGCGGTGGTTTGCGCATCCCAATAGAGTGCATCGCGACTTAGGAAAGCAAGGCCCGTGTTCCGCAAGTAACGTCCGCTTTCCACCCATGGCCGCTATTCAGCGGGGATCCGGCAGCATGTGTCCCTGAGCGGCTGCCCAGGGTGGTTGGCAGACATTCGGCTGCGCCACCCCCGCCTCAGCGGCACGCCGCGCGGGGAAAGCATTCCTGCACATGGCCGAACGGCCAGGCGGCATAGGGGCCCAGATCGGCGCTGACGTCGCCGGTGCGCCAATGCAGCTTGTGCATCTGCATGCCCGTGGCCAGCGCGGGCAACGGCGCTTCGAGGTCCAGCCCCTTGCCGGCTTCGAGCCGGTCGGCGCGCCCGCTGACCTCGCCCACCGGCCGGCCGTTGCGGTCCAGGAAGCGGACGGTGACGGCCACGTCGCGGTACAGGCTATCGTCGGAGCGGTTGGTCATGGTGCCCCGCCAGACCCGGCCGCCCGAAGGCCCCTTCGCCACCTCGTTGCGGGTGAGGGCGACATTCTCGTCCCTGTCGGTGGCCGCCTTCACGAAAAAGATTCCCGGAACGGCCAGGACGATCACCGCCGCCGCCAATCCCGCCCAACCGCGCTTCGTCATCTCTGTCTCCCCTCGCTGCAGGTCTTCGGCGCCAATGACTGAATACATAGGTTGGAGAAGCAAACGCAGGGAACTGAAACATCTCAGTACCTGTAGGAAAGGACATCAATTGAGACTCCGTTAGTAGTGGCGAGCGAACGCGGACCAGGCCAGTGGCCTTCGATTAAGAACCGGAATGTCTTGGAAAAGACAGCCATAGCGGGTGATAGCCCCGTACGGGTAGAAATTTCGAAGGTCCTTGAGTAAGGCGGGACACGTGAAAGCCTGTCTGACCATGGGGGGACCATCCTCCAAGCCTAAGTACTCGTGTGTGACCGATAGCGAACTAGTACCGTGAGGGAAAGGTGAAAAGCACCCCGGC
>JAQGLF010000381.1 GCA_028293025.1 Alphaproteobacteria bacterium | reverse complement strand
GCCGCATTCCGCTTACTCCAGCGCGGGCGCCCAAGGCGGGCAGGTCAATGAGTTTAAGTCGATGGTAAAAAGCCTGCACGCCGCCGGCATCGAAGTCATCCTCGACGTTGTCTACAATCATACAGGGGAAGGCAATCATCTCGGGCCGATGCTCTGTTTCCGCGGCGTCGATAACAGCGCCTACTACCGCCTGGTCCCCGGCAACGAGCGCTTTTGCATGGACTATACCGGCACCGGCAACACGCTCAACATGATGCACCCCAGAGTCCTCCAGCTCATCATGGACTCGCTTCGTTACTGGATTCTGGAGATGCGCGTCGACGGCTTTCGTTTTGATCTGGCAGCCACTCTGGCGCGCGAACTCCATGAGGTAAGCCGGCTCTCGGCTTTCTTCGACATCATCCATCAAGATCCCGTCATCTCCAAGGTTAAGCTCATCGCGGAGCCTTGGGATATAGGCGAGGGCGGCTACCAGGTGGGCAACTTCCCGGTGCTCTGGGCGGAATGGAATGGCAAGTATCGCGACTGCGTAAGAAGCTATTGGAAGGGCGACAATGGGACGGCGGGCGAGTTTGCATTCCGGCTCACCGGCAGCTCGGATCTCTATCAGCGCGATGGCAAGCGCCCGTATGCCAGCATCAATCTTCTCACCGCTCACGACGGCTTTACCTTGAATGATCTGGTTAGCTATAACGAGAAGCACAATGAGGCCAACGGCGAAAATGGCAGGGATGGCCATGACGACAATCGCTCCTGGAATTGCGGCGCCGAGGGCGCCTCCGCCGGCCTGGCAGTCGCCAGGGTGCGCCGCCGCCAGATGCGCAATTTTCTCACCACCCTCTTTCTTTCCCAGGGAGTGCCGATGCTCTCCGGAGGCGATGAGTTTGCACGCACCCAGCACGGCAACAATAACCCTTACTGCCAGGATAACGAGCTGAGCTGGTTTAATTGGAAGTGGACCGCCCATCAACGCACGCTGCGCAGATTTGCCGCGCGCCTCATTCATTTCCGCCATGCGCATCCGGTCTTCAGACGGCCCAAGTTCTTTCAAGGACGCAAGATCCGCGGCACGAACCTAAAAGATGTCATGTGGCTGAACCCCTGCGGCATGGAGATGAATGATGCGGACTGGAACTCCAGCCATGTCAAATGCCTGGGCATGCTACTGGGAGGCGATACTCTCGATGTGCGCGATTCTCGCGGCAACCCGATCAAGGACGATACCTTTCTTCTTCTATTTAATGCCCACTATACACCAGTTAGGTTCATCCTCGCTGGAAAGGAAAATATAGGCTGGGAAATGTTGATTGATACCAGGCTTGAACGCGGGTTTCTCTCCACTCCTGCCGGGCTTGCTTCCGGCGACGAGCTTGAACTTGAAGCGCGCTCCATCGTTGTCCTGCGCTTGAGCCGCGGCTTGCAGGCTCACGCCCGTGCCGACTCGTGGAAGCGCGGCGCCCCCTAAAACAGATCCGCGCGGCTTTAACATTGCTTTTGCGCGCCGACTCGGCTTTTCCACACCATGCGCAAAACCAAAATCATTTGCACACTTGGACCAGCCACCGAATCCGCGGCCGTCCTTCACGAAATGATTGCAGCCGGGGCGAATATTTTCCGGCTCAACATGAGCCACGCCACCCACGATTGGGTGCGAATTATTGTCCCCCGCATCCGCGCCATCTCCAAGGAACTTGGCGTCATGGTCGGCATCCTGATGGATACTCAAGGACCCGCCATCCGCACCGGCGATCTTCCCGCAAAGCTCAATTTAAAGCCCGGCGACATCTTTGAATTCACGGTGCGCGGCGGGCGCAGCGAGGAACTCTACTCGGTCGATGTCAACTACGACGGACTCATCGACGACATCGCTGTGGGCGACGTCGTGCTCGTCGACAACGGCGTCATTCACATGAAGGTGCTCGCCAAGGATGGCAACCAGATCCGCTGCCAGCTTCTTACCGAAGGGGTCATGGGCTCGCGCAGGCACATCAATTTGCCCGGCGTAAAAGTGAACCTCCCGCCCCTTACCGAAAAAGATCTCGCCGACGTGGCCGTGGGCGCCGAGATGGGAGTCGATTACGTCGCGTTGAGCTTCTGCCGCGAACCGGGCGACGTTTTGGTGTTGCGCCAGGTGTTGCGCGAACACGGCAGCAGCGCGCGCATCATCGCCAAAATCGAGGATCAGCTCGCCATTCGCAACATCAATGAAATCATCGATACTGCGGACATCATCATGGTGGCGCGCGGCGATCTCGGCATTGAATGTCCCATGGAGGAGCTCCCCATTATCCAGCGCAAAATCGTCAAGCGCTGCCTTCAGAAAGGAACTCCCGTCATCGTCGCCACGCACATGCTCGAATCGATGATCAACAGCCCCGTGCCCACTCGCGCCGAGATCACCGATGTGGCCAACGCCGTCTACGAGCAAGCGGACGCCATCATGCTCAGCGGCGAGACCACGGTGGGCAAGTATCCCGTCGAATGCGTCCGTGTGCTCGACAAGGTTGCCCGCCGCATTGAACGCAGCGGCGGCGCGGGATTTGCCTCCGAGGCGTTCCTTGAAAATGACCGCCAAAAAACTGTCAAAGCCGCCGTGGTCCTCGCCAACTCACTGCCCAATTCCAAACTGGTCGTCTTTACACGGCGCGGCATCATGCCCGATTACGTTTCAAGCCTGCGTCCCGCCAATGCGCCGATCTATTGTTTTGCGCCCACCTGGGAACTCTGCCGGCGCACAACGCTCAACTGGGGCACTTTTTCCTTCAGCATGGCCTTTGATGCCAACCCGTTGCGCACAATCAGCGCCGCGCAGGACATGCTCGTTGAACGCGGCCTTGCCGAAAAGGGCGACCATCTGGTTATTGTAAGCTTTATTTTTGCCGGCGAAGAGCGCATCGACACCGTCCAGCTCCGCATCGTCGCCTAAATCGCGACTAATCCCAATCCAGCCGGATCTGCTTCAGGCCGCGCTCGGCAATCAGTCTGCGCAAGGCCTCGGTCCGGGGCTGCAGCTCCTTGATTTTGTGATCGTGCGTTTCCACCAGGATAAGGTCCACCATCTCGTGAAGACCTTGCCCGATCAGGCTTTCGAGCACCTCGCATTCGGCTCCCTCAATGTCGATCTTCAATAAGCCGACCCGCCGGCCAAGTGACCGGATAAACTGCGCCAAATCAATCGCCTTCACCTCGGCCCAGCGTGCTTTGTCCACGTTCCCCTTGAACTCAAGAACCGACGACCCATTGGACCAATACACCGGATCTTCCACCGCGCGCACATGCTCAAAAAGCCGCACCGTCTCCTCCCGGTCGAGCACCGCCTGATTGAGGCAATGCACATTTGGCGCTTCCTTGAACCGCGCGCTCAATACGCCAAACGCCGCCGGATTCGGTTCAAAAGCATACACCGCCGCCCCCGTGGCAGCCATGAGCGCCGTCATATCCCCAATGTTCGCCCCACAATCAATGGCTACATCGCCAGGCTTCAACCCCGCGCAAACCCCTGCATGATTTTCCGCCACGCGCCGCTCAAACCCCTTGCGCCGCTGCCGAATGCGCAGGTCAGAAAAAAAACGTCGGATTCTATCGAGCATCACAAAGCGCAAACTACCCGCCACCTCTCTCCAAAACCAAGACCAAACCGAACC
>JAQGLF010000125.1 GCA_028293025.1 Alphaproteobacteria bacterium | reverse complement strand
CGCCGGTTGGCGCGCGGCCCTTTTTATTTGCCTGCCGATGCGGCAAGCTTGGCCGAACCAACCAGCGGGAGACCCGAATGAGCAGGATAATCGGCGCCGCGGCGCTCCTCGCGGCGCTGGCCGCCCTCTCCGCCTGCGGCGGCGCCAAGAAGGATCCGAACGCGCTGACCGAGGAGGAGAATCGCCAGCTCGACAATGCCGCCGAGATGCTCGACTCCCCCGACGGCCTCGCCGCCAACGACGATAGCGCGCTCGACAATGGCGATGATGACGGCACCGCTCAAGACAGCGTCGGAGAGGATGGGGAGAACGGCACTGGAAACGGTCAATGAGGTCGCCCGGGAAGAATGCACATGGCGCCGCTATCCTGCGCGATTTAGACAAATGGAGCGACGGCCTCAACGCAGCCGCATAGCTCATGACCTACGGCTAAGTGATTGAAACGTCTGGCGCATCGGGGCATGAAACGGCTTGGTACTCGGATCGTCGAAAATTTGGGTGAAGCGGACCTCTGGATGACTGCTTTACGCCCAATAGCGGGCGCTCAGGGGCGGTCAGAGCACTCGGAAAAGCGGACACTCGGCTCCGGCCTCGCCGTATGTCCGCTTACGACCCGTTGCAGACATTCGCCGAAACGGCCACTCTCGCTCCAGAGGGGGAGCGATATGCATCTGTGGCCGCAAATGCGCGAGGCTCTGCTAGGGCCCGTCGGCGCTGGTCTACTTGTTTGGTTCCTGCTTGTGGTGTGGCTCGGCGCGAGCAAGCGGGAAAGGCCGCTCGGTGTGCTGCTCGCGATTACCGCTGTCTTTTTCGCAGCGGTAGCAACAGGCGCCTTCCAGGCGTCCGCAAGGGCCTACTCGCCAAGCCGCGACATGCCTCTGATCATGAGCGGCTTGTTTGTCACCTTCTCCCTAGCAGCGTTTGTCTGCGGCAGCATGGCGCTTGCAGCTCTGGTGCCATCGATCTTCCCGAGGCGCAGAGCCATCCGACGCATAGTGATCCAGAACACGTCTAGCACCGAGCTTGGCGTGATGCTTGAGCCTTGGACCGACCGCGCGGACGTGGCAGCTGGCAAAACGGTCAACATCGAGGGAAACCTGGCTGACGATGAGATCACCATCGACTTCGGTGATGAGAGCTTCTTGTCGATTTGGTGTCCCCCCGGATGCAAGCTCATCACCCCATAGCGGCAACGTCTGCTTTCCACCCATTGCGGACATTGGTGAGCCTCGGATGCGGATCCTCGCGGAGAGTCGGATAAGGGTGGGAAACGGACATTGGGATCAAAGCTCACCTAACGCTTCCTGACGCTCATCTTCCGTCCAAAGGGCTATGGCGGCCAGCGTCCGCTGCCCTTTTACATGGGCGACGACAGCAAGGATCGACCTCACTGTTTCGTCTGCCTCAGCGTCGCGTAGGTGCGCCAGCGCTGAACCAAGAACTTCCCGCAGCGCGCTGCGATAGCGCTCTGCGATCCACGACGGGAGCGCTGGATTGCTCGCCTCGTGCCGCCGCTCCTCAATCGTCGCTAGGAGTGCATAGGCCCTCCAATCGGGAGAGGGCGCGTCACGGATCAACCCTGCGAGTTCAGGAAGTACAGCGTAGGCAGCCGTTCCGAGATCCCCCTGATGATGGACCCGTTCCCACAATTCTTCATAAGCCGCATTGGAATCCCCGCTAGCAGCGGCTGCAAGAGCCGGTCGCGGGTCATATGGCTCCCCGTTCGCATCCGTCAGCTCGGCCCATTTATCGAGTTCCATCGGCATCTCGACGAGTCTTCTCGCTCCTCGTGCCAAGGTCCGCAATGGGTCGAAAGCGGACGCTCGCTCAATGACCGCTAAGGGTGGAAAGCGGTCTTACCGAAACAACACTCCGCCCTTTGCCTTGGCCACCTGCCCGTCTCCGTGCGGGGAGGTGGACCGATGAGTCTATTCAGCCAAGAAGAACAGCGTCTCGACACTAGCCTCAAGAGCTAACGCGAGTTTTAAAGCAAGGACCGTTGAGGGCACAAATACCCGGTTTTCGACGGTGTTGATTGTCTTCCGGCTAACCCCGACGCGCTCCGCGAGCTGAGCTTGCGTCCAGCCCCTGGCCCCCCGCGCCTCACGCAACCGGTTTCCGAGCTCAGCCAAGGCTATGCGCGCGGTGCTCAAGGAATCCGAAGCGCAGCATACTGGCTCCGAGCCCAGCACTGACGATGATCTGGATCACTTCTCGCGCTGTCAGGCCCCCGGGGCCGGAGACCGCATAGAGGCCGATTGCTGCTGCCATGGCAAGACCGAAGCCAAGGCGGAGTGCGTCGGCACGGTTGGCGCGGGTGACGTCGTCTTCCATGAGCGCCCGGACGGCCTTTGGTTTTAGCCAGAAGCCTCCCGTCAGCAGAGCAGCGAGAATTGTGAGGGCCAGCAGGAACCAGGCACCGATGCGCACATAATCCACCGCGCGTTCGGCGGGCGGTTGGGTGAAGTAGGCAAGTTGCTGGAACAGGAACAGGCCCGTCATTGCCATCAACATGCCGGGTCGGCGGCTGCTCAGTCGTTCCGCCTCGTCAACGTCACTCATCGGTGCCTCCCGTAACTCATAGGTTACATGTAACCTGTCGGTTACTCGGCGTCAAGCGCTGGTTACGTGACGGTTGCGTTCCAGCGGATCTGTAGTGTGTGCCTGATGTCCGCAATGGGTCGGAAGCGGACAAGGCGCCGAGTGGCACTGAGCGCCCGCTTTCCTGCTCCAAGCGCCGCAAAGCCGACGGTCCGCTCCCGGCCAGAACCTGCCCTTTGGGTGACCGACTCTTTTCTGAGGGTTGAAATTGATCCCTCACACAGGAGTGGGACCGAGGCCTTTGCCTTTGGAGGTCTGCGCTCTATCCAGCGAAGCACCTTCACAGGCAGTCACCCCGATCCGGGCGATCCTGGCCAGTTGCCGATCATGGGTTCGGACCCTAATCTCGCGCCATGGATCCGGCCGAATCCCTCGACGAATTCGAAGAGCAGCCGCAGCTGCGCGAGGCGGACCGGCTGACGCTGGATCTCGACGGCTGGGAGGGGCCGCTCGACCTGCTCCTGACGCTGGCGCGCTCGCAGAAGGTCGACCTCACCAAGATCTCGATCCTGGCCCTGGTCGAGCAATATCTCGCCTTCATCGCCGACGCGAAGAAGCTGAAGCTCGAGATCGCCGCCGATTATCTGGTGATGGCGGCCTGGCTCGCCTATCTTAAATCCTGCCTGCTGCTGCCGAGGGACACGGAGGCCGATCCAAGCCCGGAAGAGCTGGCGATGCGGCTGCAGCTGCGCCTCCAGCGCCTTTCGGCGATGCGCGAGGCGGGTGCGCGGCTGATGGGGCGGGACCGGCTCGGCCGCGACGTCTTCGCGCGCGGCGCGCCGGAAGGGCTGAAGGTGATCCGCCAGTCACTGTGGCAGGCGGAGCTTTACGATCTGATCGCCGCTTATGGCGCGGTGCGGGCGCGGACCGAGCCCGCCTTCCACATCGTCGCCCGGCGGCCGGTGATGACGCTCGACGAGGCGCTGCACCGGGTCGAGCGGATGCTCGGAACACGGCTCGAATGGACCCGGCTCGAATCCTTCCTGCCGGCGACGGAGGATGAGGAGTTCCGCAAATCGGCGCTTGCCTCCAGCTTCGTCGCGGCGCTCGAGCTGGCGCGGCTCGGCAGGATCGAGCTCGACCAGAAGGCCCCCTTCGGCCCGCTCTGGGTGCGCGCGGCGTGAAAGAGATGCCGGACTCAGTGCGCGCGGTCGAGGCGGTGTTGTTCGCCGCCGCCGAGCCGATGACGCCGGAGGAGATCGCGGCCCATGTCGGCGAGGGCGCGGCGGTCGAAACGGCGCTGGGCGCGCTCGCCGGCGATTATGCCGGCCGCGGCGTCAATCTGGTCGAACGCGGCGGCCGCTGGCATTTCCAGACCGCGGGCGACCTCGCCCATCTTCTCCGCCGCGAGCGGGAGGAGCCGCGGCGGCTGAGCCGGGCGGCGGTCGAGACGCTGGCGATCGTCGCCTATCACGAGCCGGTCAGCCGCGCCGAGATCGAGGCGATCCGCGGGGTGCAGATTTCCAAGGGCACGCTCGACGTGCTGATGGAGGCGGGCTGGGTGCGCCCCGCCGGCCGCCGCGAAGTGCCGGGACGGCCGCTCACCTACGCCACCACCCCCGCCTTCCTCGCCCATTTCGGGCTGGAGAACCGCCGCGATCTGCCCGGCATCGACGACCTCAAGGCCGCCGGCCTGCTCGATCCGATCGACGCGGCCCTTGCCGAGATGGGACAGGGGGAACTGGAAAGTGAGGACGAGGGCGACTAGGTAGGGACCCAAGCGTCATTCGGAGATTTCAAAATGGGCGGTCTCAGCATCTGGCATTGGCTGATCGTGGGGATCGTGCTCCTCCTGTTGTTCGGCAAGGGCCGCTTCTCCGACATGATGGGCGACGTCGCCAAGGGCCTCAAAAGCTTCAAGAAAGGCATGACGGAGGAGGAGGAGGAGACGCGCCCGCCCGCCGCTCGCGCCGCGGAGCCGCCGCGGCTGCGCGACGAGACGACGCTCGAAGTGCCGACCGACCGCACGCGCGATCTCGACACCCCGCCGCGGCGCGAGCCCTGAGCGCTTCCGCCGCCTGAAGGGCGCGGCCCATGTTCGGCATCAATTATTCCGAGCTTCTCGTCATCGCGGCCGTCGCTTTGGTCGTGATCGGCCCGAAGGATCTGCCGCGGGTGATGCGGCAGGTCGGCCGCTGGGTCGGCCGCGCCCAGGGCATGGCCCGCCATTTCCGCTCCGGCATCGACACGATGATCCGCGAAGCCGAGCTCGAGGAAATGGAGAAGAAGTGGCGGGACGAGAATGAGCGGATCATGCGCGACCATCCCTTGCTCAGTCCCGGCGCCGAAATGCTGCCGCTGACCGGGCCACCCGCCACGCCGGCCGAGCCCGCCTGGGAAGTGGCGGCGGACGTGCCGCAGGTCTCCGAAGCCGCCGGGCCCGAAGTCGCCGGGCCAGAAACCATCAGGCCCGAAGCCGCGGCGCCCGATGCGGATGCGCCGGAGCTTCCGCTGGCGCCGCCGCCCGCACCGAAACGCGACCTGCCATGAACGAGATCGACGACACCAAGCAGCCCTTGCTCGAGCATCTGACCGAGCTTCGGCGCCGCCTGATCTGGTGCTTCCTGACGCTCGGCGTGGCCTTCGCGATCTGCTTCTATTTCGCCGACGCCATCTTCGCTTTCCTCGTCCATCCGCTGGCGACGGCGTTCGGCGGCCCCGGCCATGGGCGGCTGATCTACACCAAGCTCTACGAAGCCTTTTTCGTGCAGATCAAGGTCGCCTTTTTCGCCGCCTTCTTCCTCTCCTTCCCGGTCATCGCCAACCAGCTCTGGGCGTTCGTCGCGCCCGGCCTCTACGCCAAGGAGAAGAAGGCGTTCCTGCCCTTCCTCTTCGCCACGCCGGTCCTGTTCATCGGCGGCGGCGCGCTCGCTTATTATGTGGTGATGCCCGCCGCCTTCCGCTTCCTGCTCAAATATCAGGGCGAGATCGGCGGCATAAGGCGCGAGGCGATGCCGTCCGTCGACGATTATCTCGGCCTCGTCATGCAGTTCATCATGGCGTTCGGCATCGCCTTCCTGCTGCCGATCGTGCTGATGCTGCTCGAACGCGCCGGCCTCGTCACCCGCCTCCAACTGAGGCGGGGGCGGCGCTACGCCATCCTCCTCGCCTTCGTCGTCGCGGCGGTGATCACGCCGCCCGACGTGGCCTCCCAGTGCATGCTCGCCATCCCGCTGGTGCTGCTCTACGAGCTGACCCTGATCGCGATCTGGTTCACCGAGCGGCGCCGGGCGAAGACTGTCCCGCAAAGCGCTCCCCTGAGCACGGAATAGCTGAGAACGGAATAGACGCTCGCGCGTTGCGGCGATGGGATGCAGGTTCTAAAGCGCGCCCACGCGATTCTCCCGGAAGCAGGTGACATGCCGCCGTTCATCGACGTGAAAGCTTTCGGCTCCCATCGGCGGCTGCGCGTGATCACCCCCAAGCGACACGGACCAAGATGAAGACAAACCGGCCGCGCTCCGCGGCTCTGCTCGCCTCGACCCTCTTCATTCTCGTCGCCGGCTGCGGCGGCAGTTCCGATTCCGCGGGCAATAGCAGCGGCGGAAGCGGCCGGAGCGGCCGGGCCGGCGCGCAAGGGCCGCCCGAGGCCGGCTATGTCGTCGTCAAGGCGGGGGCCGTGCCGATCGTCGCCGAGCTCGCCGGCCGCACGGCCGCCTTCGAGACGTCCGAGGTCCGGCCGCAGATTTCGGGCGTGATCCGGTCGCGCAACTTCACCGAAGGCTCGATCGTGCGCCAGGGCCAGACGCTCTACCAGGTCGATCCGTCGCTCTACCAGGCGGCGGCGGCGCAGGCGCGGGCGAACGTCGCCAACGCCGTCGCCAATCGCGATGCGGCGCGTACCAGGGCGGCGCGCTATGCGCCGCTCGCGCGGATGCAGGCGGTGAGCCAGCAGGAATATACCGACGCCCGTGCCCAGGCCCGGGTGGCCGAAGCGGTGGTGGCGCAGAACCAGGCGGCGCTGCAGACCGCGAACATCAACCTCCGCTTCACCCGCGTGCCGGCGCCGATCACCGGCCGGATCGGCCGTTCGCTCGTCACCACCGGCGCGCTGGTCACCGCCAACCAGACCGAGGCCCTCGCCAGCATCCAGGGGCTCGATCCGATGTTCGTCGACATCCAGCAGTCGAGCGGGCAGCTGCTCGCTTTGCGCAAGGCGATCGCCGGCGGCGGCGCCGTCCCGGTGCGGGCGAACGTGACGCTGCAGCTCGAGGACGGCAGCGATTACGGCTATACCGGCACCCTCGAATTCGCCGAGGCGGTGGTCGATCCCAGCACCGGTACGGTGACGCTTCGCGCCCGCTTTCCCAATCCCCAGGGCCTGCTCCTGCCCGGCATGTATGTGCGCGCGCGGCTGGTCCAGCAGACCATCGCCAATGCCGTGCTCGTGCCGCAGGCCGGGGTCTCGCGCAATCCGCAGGGCCAGGCGACGGTGATGGTGGTCGGGCCGGGCAACAAGGCGGTGCAGCGCCAAGTGACCGCCGACCGCACCCTCGGCGACCAATGGATCGTCACCGCCGGCCTCGCTGCCGGCGACCGGGTGATCGTCGAGGGCCTCGGCAAGATCAAGCCGGCCCAGAGCGTGCGGCCGGTGCCGGCCGGCTCGCCGCCCGCCCGCAAGGGCGGCGGCAACCGCGCAGGCGCCGGCGGGGC
>JAQGLF010000385.1 GCA_028293025.1 Alphaproteobacteria bacterium | reverse complement strand
CGGTGACGTGCCCGCGATCCCGGCGAACGACGAGGCCTGACCGCAACCCAGACGTAGAAGGAGCCCCGGGTCGTCGACCCGGGGCTCCTCGCATCTGAGAGGCTGCCCCGGTGACGCTGACCAACGTGCTCGTCGGGCTCGCCATCGCCACCGGCCTGGTCGGCATCGTGGTCCCCGGGCTGCCCGGCGCACTCCTGGTCGCCGGCGCGATCCTGGTCTGGTCGCTCGAGGTCGGCAGCACCGCCGGCTGGCTGGTGTTCGGCGTCGCCGCCGCGTTCCTCGCGCTCGGCACCGTCGTGAAGTACGCCGTACCGGGTCGCCGGATGAAGCGAGACGGCATCCCCACCAGCACCCTGGTGCTCGGGGCGCTCCTCGGAGTCGTCGGATTCTTCGTGATCCCGGTGCTCGGGCTGGTGATCGGCTTCGTGCTCGGCGTCTACCTCTCCGAGCTGCGCCGGCTCGGCCCGGAGCGTGCGTGGCCGGCCACCCGGGCGGCCCTGACGGCGGTCGGCCTGTCCCTGCTGATCGAGCTCATCGCGTGCCTCGCCGCGGCCGCGACCTGGGCCGTCGGCGTGCTCGTGGTCTGAGCATGGCCATCCTGCTGGCGCTCGTCGCGGCGTTCTCCTACGGACTCTCGGACTTCATCGGCGGCCTGGTGTCCCGTCGTACGTCCGCGTGGGCGGTCGCCGTCGTGGGCGGCATCTCCTCGGTGGTGTTCACCGGCCTGGCCTCGCTCCTCTTCACCGGGGACCCGCGACCGGTCGACTTCGCCTGGGCCACGGTGGCCGGGATCGGCAGCGGGTGCGGCGTCGGATTCCTCTACCGCGGCTTCGCCAACGGCCGGATGAGCGTGGTGGCGCCGGTCTCGGCGGTCGGCGCGGCCCTGGTGCCGGTGCTGTTCGGCCTGGTCGGTGGCGAGCGCCCCGGCCTGCAGGTCTGGCTCGGGATCCTGCTCGCAGTGCCGGCGATCTGGCTGGTGTCCTCGGTGCCGCCCACGCCCGGCGACGACGTCGCGCCGTTGCGCGACGGACTCGTCGACGGGGTGCTCGCCGGACTGGGCTTCGGCCTCCTGTTCGCCTGCATCGGCCAGGTGCCGCAGACGTCGGGGATGCTGCCCCTGGCGTACACGCAGGTGGTAGCCGTGCCCGCGGTGATCCTGCTGGCGACGGCGCTGCGCGCCGACTGGATCCCCCGCGACCGGGTGGTCGGCTGGGCGGCCCTCACCGGTCCGCTCGCCGGAGCGGCCAACCTGCTCTTCCTGCTCGCGACCCAGCGCGGCTACCTCACCGTCTCCGGCGTGCTGACCTCGCTCTACCCCGCCTCGACGGTCGTGCTCGCCGCGCTGGTGCTCCGCGAGCAGATCCACCGCGCCCAGGCACTCGGCCTGGCCCTGTGCGCGGTCACGGTCGCCCTCGTCGCGGCGGGATAACGGCTCGCGTAGGACTTGGTTGGGGTGCCGTGCGGGTTGCGGCGCGTGGCGCCTGCGGGCGCTGGGGTGGGCCTGGGTCGGAACCAAACGGGCGGCGGGCCCTCGTGCGACTGCGCGACCCACTCACTCTTCAAGAGCCACCCTTCGAGGCGGGCTTGGCACCCTCCGGCCCTCGGCTACACCGATCACGGAGGTTTCGAGACGCTCGCTGGCGCTCGCTCCTCAACCACCGGGTCGTGCGGCTGCCACGACCAGGGCCTTGAACAGGCCGGCGTCGGCGGCAACCTCCGGGTGCCACTGGACACCGACACAGAACCGCACCCCGGGTCGTTCCATCGCCTCGACCACGCCGTCCCCGGCCCAGGCCACGGCCGCGTAGCCGGGATGGCTGCTCACCGACTGGTGGTGGTGGCAGTGCACGGCGAGGTCGTCGGTGCCGAGCACCGACCTCAGAAGGCTGTCGTCGGCGATCCGCACGTCGACGCTCCCGAACCGGTCGCCACCCGGGCTGTGCTCCTCGTGGCCGACCTGGTCCGGCAGGTGCTGCACCAGGCCGCCGCCGGCCTCGACCGCCATCACCTGTATGCCGCGGCACACGCCGAGCGTCGGCAGGCCGCGGTGGTCGGCGGCGCGGAGCAGCGCGAACTCCCACTGGTCACGGTCCGGGCGGGCCGCGCCGGCCTCCGGGTGCGCTGGCTCGCCGTACGCCGTGGCGGCCACGTCTGCCCCACCCGCGATCACCAGTCCGTCGAGGCGGGAGACCACGGCTCGCGCCGCAGCGTCGTACGGCGTCGTGGGCGGGAGCAGGAGCGGCACCCCGCCGGCGCGCTCGACCGACTCGGCGTACGCCGTGGGCAGCAGGTCGGCGCTCTGGTCCCAGACCCCCCACTGCGCCTGTTCGCGGTAGGTGCTGATGCCGATCAGCGGACGCATCTCAGAGCGGCGTGACGTAGGCGCCGGAGATGCCACCGTCGACGAGGAACGTCGAGGCGGTCATGAAGCTGGACTCGTCGGAGGCCAGGAACAGCACCGCGTTGGCCATCTCCTCGGGCTCCCCGAACCGGCCCATCGGCACGTGCACGAGCCGGCGCGCCGCCCGCTCCTCGTCCTTGGCGAACAGCTCCTTGAGCAAGGGCGTGTTGACCGGCCCAGGACAGAGCGCGTTGACCCGCACGCCCTCCCGGGCGAACTGCACGCCGAGCTCGCGCGTCATCGACAGCACGCCACCCTTGGACGCCGAGTAGGAGATCTGCGACGTCGCCGCGCCCATCACCGCG
>JAQGLF010000091.1 GCA_028293025.1 Alphaproteobacteria bacterium | reverse complement strand
GGCTTCCTTGAGGCGGTTCTCGCGCTCGGTCAGCCACAGGCGCGCGGCCTCGCCGGTCAGCGCCTCGATGCGGCGGATTCCGGCGGCGACGGCGCTTTTGGAGACGATCTTGAACAATTGGATGTCGCCGAGCGCGGCGACGTGGGTGCCGCCGCAGAGCTCGACCGAATAGGTGGCGTCGTCGTTGCGGCCCATCGAGAGGACGCGGACCTCGTCGCCATATTTCTCGCCGAACAGGGCCATGGCGCCGGCGGCGATCGCTTCGTCGGGGCTCATCAGCCGGGTCGTCACCGCCTGGTTCTCGCGGATGTGGCGGTTCACCTCCTCCTCGACCGCGGCGATATCCTCGGCGTTCAGCGCCTTGGGATGCGAGAAGTCGAAGCGCAGCCGGTCGGGCGCGACCAGGCTGCCCTTCTGGGTGACGTGGCCGCCGAGCCGGTGGCGGAGCGCGGCGTGGAGGAGGTGGGTAGCGCTGTGGTTGGCGCGGATGCGGCCGCGCCGCTCCGCATCGACCTTGAGATGGACGGCGTCGCCGATCGCAATCTCGCCTGAGCGGATGATTGCGTGATGGGCGTGGAGGCGGCCGAGCGGCTTCGACGTGTCCTCGATCTCGGCCTCGAATCCCTTGTCGCCGGTGGCAATGCCGCTGTCGCCCATCTGGCCGCCGCTCTCGCCGTAAAAGGGCGTCTGGTTGGTGAGGATGACGATCTTGTCGCCGGCCTTGGCACGATCGACGCGGGCGCCGTCCTTGACCAGAGCGACGACCTGCCCCTCCCCTTCATGGCCGGCATAGCCGGTGAACTCGGTCGAGCCGTTTTCCTCGGCGATGTCGAACCAGATGTCGTCCGACGCGCGCTCGCCCGATCCCTTCCAGGCGGCGCGGGCGGCCGCCTTCTGCTGGGCCATGGCAGTGTCGAAGCCGGTGCGGTCGACGGCAAAGCCCTGGGCGCGAAGCGCGTCCTCGGTGAGGTCGTAGGGGAAGCCGAACGTGTCGTAGAGCTTGAACGCGACCTCGCCCGGCAGCGTGGCGCCCGGCGCCATCGAACCGGTCGCCTCGTCGAGCAGCCTGAGGCCGTTGGCGAGCGTCTGGCGGAAGCGGGTCTCCTCGAGCTTCAGCGTCTCCTCGATCAGAGGCTGGGCGCGGACCAGCTCGGGATAAGCGGCGCCCATCTCGGCGACCAAAGCCGGCACCAGCCGCCACATCAGGGGCTCGGGCGCGCCGAGGATATGGGCGTGGCGCATCGCCCGGCGCATGATCCGGCGCAGCACATAGCCCCGCCCCTCATTGGCCGGCAGCACGCCGTCGGCGATCAGGAAGCCCGAGGCGCGCAGATGGTCGGCGATGACGCGGTGGCTGGCCTTGCGCTCGCCCTCGGCCCTGGTGCGGGTGAGCTCGCTCGACGCCGCGATCAGCGCCTTGAACGTGTCGGTGTCGTAATTGTCGTGGACGCCCTGCAGCACGGCGGCGATCCGCTCGAGCCCCATGCCGGTGTCGATCGACGGGCGCGGCAGGTCGCGGACGATCTTGTTGTCCTCCTGCTCGTACTGCATGAAGACGAGGTTCCAGATCTCGGTGAAGCGGTCGCCATCCTCGTCCGGCGATCCCGGCGGGCCGCCGGGGATATGGTCGCCATGGTCGTAGAAGATTTCCGAGCAGGGGCCGCAGGGGCCGTTATCGCCCATCGCCCAGAAATTGTCGCTGGTCGGGATGCGGATGATGCGGCTTTCGGGAAGGCCGGAGATCTTGCGCCAGAGGTCGTAGGCGTCGTCGTCGGTATGATAGACGGTGGCGGTCAGCCGCTCGGGCGACAGGCCCCATTGCTTCGTCAGCAGCGCCCAGGCGTGCGCGATCGCCTGCTCCTTGAAATAATCGCCGAACGAGAAATTGCCGAGCATCTCGAAGAAGGTGTGGTGGCGGGCGGTGTAGCCGACATTGTCGAGATCGTTATGCTTGCCGCCGGCGCGGACGCATTTCTGCGACGAGGTGGCGGTGGCATAAGGCCGCGTCTCCAGGCCGACGAAGACGTTCTTGAACGGCACCATGCCGGCGTTGACGAACATCAAGGTCGGGTCGTTCTGCGGCACCAGCGGCGCCGACGGCACGATCCGGTGTCCGGCGGCGCCGAAATAGTCGAGGAACGAGCGCCTGATGTCGTTGGTGGAAGTCATGCCCCGCGATGTAGGCGAGGGGCATGAGGCGGGCAATCGTTACGTGCCGGGATCGCCCTCGTCCGCCTCCTCCGCGGGCGCCGCCGCGTCGCCGCCGTGATCGACCGGATAACGCGCGTAACGCTCGACCCGGGTCCAGTCCGGCGAGGCCGGCTGCTCGACGATGACGATTTCCGCCGGCGCCTCCGCCCGCTCCCGCGGCAAGGCGGCCGCCGCACGATCGTAGCGGGCGAGCGCGGGGTCCGGGCGCGGCGTCGGATCGACCGGCCAGGTGCAGCCGACGCAGCTCGCCGGCGCGGGCGCCTGCGCCGCCGCCTGATATTCCTGCGACTGGACCTGCGCCCAATCGGCGCGCTGGCGGCTGCCGGGGACGAGGTCGCTGTAGAAGGGGACTTCCGGATCCTGGAGATAGGCCGGGTTGATCTCGGCGACGGTGGCGCGGCCGAGATGCAGGCCGGTCACCGCGGCCGCGACCGACAGGCCGGCGGCGATCGCAAGCGTGGTCAAATGAGGCACGGCAACCTCCGTCACAGAGCGGAAGGTGCTTCCGCCGCCGCAATAAACCTTCGGCCCGCCGTCTCCGTTCCACGGCTTCCTTTCCCCCTCTTGCGCTCCGCCCGCAAAGGGAGGAAATCCGGCTCCTCGGCGCGGACGCGTCTCTCGCGATCGCGCAATGCGAACGGAGGAGAGATTCATGCCCGATAGATCGGTTGGCACCAGGACGATCGCGCTCGTCGGCCCCGGCGGCGCGGGCAAGACCAGCCTCGCCGAGGCCCTGCTCTTCGCCGCCGGCACCGTCGACCGGCAAGGCTCGGTCGACGCCGGCAACAGCGTCGGCGATGCGAGCCCCGAAGCGCGGTCGCGCGGCGGCTCGACCGAGCTCAATCTGATGCATTTCGATTTCATGGGCGATCGTTTCGTCGTCGTCGATTCGCCGGGATCGGTCGGCTTCTCGGCCGACGGCGCGCTCGCAATCGCCGCCGCCGATCTCGCCATAATCGTCGTCGACCCCGAGACCGACCGCGCCATCCTCGCCGAGCCGGCGCTGCGGCAGCTGGAGGCGCTCGGCATTCCCCGCCTGATCTTCGTCAACAAGATCGACCAGGCGCGCGGCAGCATCCGCGGCCTGCTGGAAGCGCTGCAGCCGATGAGCGCGGCACCTTTGGTCGCCCGCCAGATCCCGATCCGCGAGGGCGAGAAGATCACCGGCTTCGTCGATCTCGCGCTCGAGCGCGCCTTCCACTACCGGCCCGGCAAGGCCTCCGAGCAGATCGACATCCCGGCCGGCCTCGCCGAGCGCGAGGCACAGGACCGCTTCCACATGCTGGAGCAGCTCGCCGACCATGACGACGCGCTGCTCGAGCAATTGCTGATGGACGAGCAGCCGGACCGGGCGACGATCTTCGCCGACCTCGTCCGCGAGACGCGCGAGACCCTGGTCGTGCCCGTCCTGTTCGGCTCCGCGCTGAACGGCTTCGGCGTGCGCCGGCTGATGAAGGCGCTGCGCCACGACGCGCCGCCGCCCGCCGCCGCGGCCGAGCGGCTCGGCGCGAAGACCGGCTGCGCCTTCGTCTTCAAGATCTACCACGGCGGCAATATGGGCCGGCTCGCCCTCGCCCGCGTGTTCGACGGCACCCTCTCCGAGGGCGCGGAGCTGAAGACTCCCGAGGGCGATTCGGTCCGCGTCGGCACCCTGTTCGCGGTGCAAGGCGAGAAGACGGCGAAGCTCGGCAGAGCCGAAGCCGGCGACGTCGTCGCCATCGCCAAGGCGGAAGGCGTAAGCGCCGGCCAGTGGCTCGGCGGCGCGGGCAAGGGGCCGAAGCTCGGCCTCCCCGCCTCCAATTACGCGCTCGCCATCACCACCCAGGAGCGCAAGGACGACGTCCGCCTCTCCACCGCGCTCCAGAAATTATGCGAGGAGGATCCGTCGCTGAGCTGGGAGCAGGACGAGGCGCTGCACGAGACGCGGCTGAAGGGGATCAGCGACGAGCATCTCAAGGTCACGCTTGGCAAGCTGAAGCGGCGCTACGGCGTCGCCGTCAACGCCAAGCCTCCGATCGTCGGCTTCAAGGAATCGATCCGCAAGCCGGTGACGCAGCGCGGGCGGCACAAGAAGCAGTCGGGCGGCCACGGCCAGTTCGGCGACGCGGTGATCGAAGTGAAGCCGCTCGGCCGCGGCGAAGGCTTCCGCTTCGACGAGAAGATCCATGGCGGCACCGTGCCGAAGCAATATATCCCCGCGGTCGAAGCGGGCGTGCGCGACGCGCTGGCCAAGGGGCCGCTCGGCTTCCCGGTGGTCGACGTCGCGGTGACGCTGATCGACGGCAGCTACCATACGGTCGACAGCTCGGAGCTCGCCTTCCGGACCGCCGGACGGATCGGCATGAACGAGGCGCTCGCTTTGGCCGCACCGCATCTGCTGGAGCCGGTCCACAAGGTGCGGGTGACGACGCCGGGCTACGCCACCTCCCGAGTCACCTCGGCGATCGCCAGCCGCCGCGGCCAGATGCTCGGCATGGACAGCCGCCCCGGCTGGTCGCGCTGGGACGTGGTCGAGGCGCTGGTGCCCGAAGTTGAGCTGCAGGGTCTGGACGCCGAGCTGCGCTCGCTCAGCCAGGGCCTCGCCACCTACGAGGCGGAGTTCGACCATCTGGCGGAGCTGAACGGCAAGCTCGCCGAGGAGGTGGCGCACCAGGTTCTCGAGCCGGCTTGAGGGATAAACGAGTCCTCCCTGCGCGCGTAGCGCGTGGGGAGGGGGACCACCTGAAAGGTGGTGGGGGGGCATCTTCCGCCGCACGCCCCTCCACCGCGTTCAGCGGTCCCCCTCCCCTTCGCCTGCGGCGACAGGGAGGACTGGTCGCCCGCACTTGACCCCCGCCGCGCAATCGCCTTCCTAGGCGCCGCAACCGCCGAGGAGCCGCCGCGTGCGCAGACGCCTGACCTATTTCATCCTGATCGGCCTCGTGCTGGGCGTCATCACGGGCTGGGCGATCAACGCTTCGATCGACGACGGCACGCCGGCAGCGGCGGCGCAACTGGCGGGGATCGCCGGCAAGCTGAACATCCTCACCACCATCTTCCTCCATCTGATCAAGATGATCATCGCGCCCCTCGTCTTCTCCACCCTCGTCACCGGCATCGCGCATATGGGCGACACCAAGGCGCTCGGCCGGATCGGCGGGCGGACTTTGGCATGGTTCGTCGGCGCCAGCCTGGTGTCGCTGACGCTCGGCCTCGTCCTCGTCACCCTGCTCCACCCGGGCAGCGGCCTCGGCCTTCCTTTGCCGGCCGCCGCGGCGGGAAGCGGCGTCGACCGCTCCGCCTTCGATCTCGCCAAGTTCGTCGCCCATATCTTCCCGGAATCGATGATCGGGGCGATGGCGGGCAACGAGATCTTGCAGATCGTCATCTTCTCGATCTTCGTCGGCATGGCGATCACCTCGGTCGGCGAGAAGGCGCGGCCGCTGGTCCGCGCGGTCGAGGCGCTGGCGGCGGTGATGCTGCGGATCACCGATTTCGTGATGCGCTTCGCTCCGGTCGCGGTGTTCGCGGCGGTGGCGGCGGCGCTGGCCGAGCGTGGGCCGCACATCCTTGCCACCTACGGCTTCTTCATCGCCAGCTTCTATCTCGGCCTGATCCTGCTCTGGACGCTGCTGCTGACGATCTGTTTCCTCGTCGTCGGCGCCAGGACGAAGCTGCTCGTCCGCCTGATCCGCGACCCGGCGGTGCTCGCTTTCTCGACCGCCTCGTCCGAAGCCGCCTTTCCACGCACCCTGGAAGCGCTCGAAGCGGCCGGCGTGCCGCCGAAGATCGCCGGCTTCGTCCTCCCTCTGGGCTATTCGTTCAACCTCGACGGCTCGATGATGTACATGACCTTCGCGAGCCTGTTCATCGCCCAGGCCTATGGCATCCACCTCGCGCTCGGAACGCAGATCGCGATGCTGCTGACCTTGATGATCACGTCCAAGGGCATTGCCGGCGTGCCGCGCGCCAGCCTGGTCGTGATCACCGCCACCCTCTCCCAATTCCATATCCCCGAAGCGGGCGTGCTGCTGATCCTCGCCGTCGACCATTTCCTCGACATGGGCCGCTCGGCGACCAACGTCGTCGGCAATGCGGTGGCGAGCGCGGTGGTGGCGCGCTGGGAGGGCGAGCTTGGGGCGCCGGCGGAGTTGGAAACCGCACGCGCGTTGGAGGCCCCGGCAAAGAATTGATCGTGGGCGCTCGATTGTTCCCCGGCGAAAGCCGGGGCCCAGCTTCTTACGCCTGAGCCGCTGGACCCCGGCTTTCGCCGGGGAACAGATTAGGCAGCGCGAGCCCCGATCAGCCCTACGTGCGTCGCCGGTAGAAAGCGGTGTAAGTTCAAGGCGTGCGCCGTCGAAATTCATAGATAGAGCGATCAGCCCAGACCTTGATCGCGCGGGGCGGGTTGGAGCCATCCAGACGCATCTTGAGGGGGTAATTCCGGCGCTCGAGAAAAAGGCGGTTATCCTCAACAAGAAGCAGATGTTCTGGAAGGACGTAGCGGCCTTCTTTGTCGCGTTCGACCACGTACCTCACGGAATCGCCGGCGAAGGTGAGAACGCCGTCTCGCAGGATCATGCTCCCGCAACAGCCATTTGCATATTCGCCGTTCGCCACGCCGATCGGCTCCCGGTCCTCGGTCCAGTATAGAGGCATCCCGCAAAAGACGAAAAAGGCAGCAAGAATCAGGGCTGTGGTGCGGTTCACCGGCCGATGTCGAACCAATCCCAGCGTGGCGTCAATGTTCGAATGGTTGAGCTTTGGCGTGCGGCTGGACGCCAATATTTGCCCACTTTAGCCGAACGGCCGGTCGATCGAGGGCGGCGGGGTCGAGAACCAGCGTGGCCCCTGCTCGGTCATGTGGAAGCAATCCTCCAGGCGGATGCCGAACTTGCCGGGAATGTAGATCCCCGGCTCGTCGGAGAAGCACATGCCCGGCGCGAGCAATGTCGTCTCGCCGTGGACGAGGTTGACCGGCTCGTGGCCGTCGAGGCCGATGCCGTGGCCGGTGCGGTGGGAGAGGCCGGGCAGCCGGTAGCGCGGCCCGTAGCCCCAGGCTTCGTATTGGCGGCGCACCGCATCATCGACGCTGCCGGCGGGGGCGCCGACCCGCGCTGCGGCGAAGGCGATCTGCTGGCCGCGATGGACCTGGTCCCAGACCTTGCGCTGCTCGGCATCGGGCGCGCCGAAGACGAAGCTGCGCGAGACGTCGGACTGATAGCCCTCGACCGTGCAGCCGCAATCCATCAGCACCACTTCGCCCTCGCGCACCTGTTGCGGCTTGCCGCTGCCATGGGGGTAGGCGGCGGCCTCGCCGAGCAGGATGAGCTCGAATTCGGGGCTGCCGCCGAGCGCCCGGGTGGCGCCGTTCATGATCGCGGCGATGTCGGACGGACGCATGCCCAGCTCGATCCGCTTCCAGGTGTAGCGATAGGCGGCGATGGTGACGTCGGTCGCCTTCTGCATCAGCGCCAGCTCGTGCGCGGACTTGACCATGCGGCAGGGGCGAACGACCGGCGCGGCGTTGCGGATCTGGGTGTGCGGCAGCGCCCTTTGCAGCCCGTCGACGGCGAAGAAACGCACCGTCTCCTCGATGCCGACCGGGCGGGCGGCGAGCTTGCGGTCGCGAAGCGCGCCGGCGACGAGCCTCAGCGGATCCTCATCCTCCTGCCAGGCGCGGACCTCGGCCGGAATGGAAAGGCTCTCGCGGACCGACGGCTCCTCGAAGAAGGGGGTGACGATCACCGCCTCGCCCTCGGCGGGGAGGATGGCGGCGGTGAGCCGTTCGCTGCGGTGCCATTGCACGCCGGTGAAATAGGTGAGCGAGGCGCCCGGCTCGATCAGGATCGAACCGATGCCGAGGCGCTGCATCAGCCTTTGCACCCTGGCGATGCGGGCGAGCCGTTCGGCCGTGCCGATCGGCACCACGTCGCCGGTCATCGCCCGAAGCGCCGGAGCGGCTGGAGCGGCGAGCAGGCGCGTCGGAGCAGCCAGAAAGGCTCCCGCCGCCAAGGCGCCGAACGCCGCCTCGCGGCGGTTAAGCATAGGCATAGGGGCCTCCCCTGCGGAGCGCCTCGGCATAAGCCGGACGGGCGTGGATGCGTTCGAGCCAGGCGATGAGGTTCGGCCGGGTTTCGTCGAGGCCCGCGCGGTGGCGCGCGGCTTCGAGCGGGAAGCTCATCATGACATCGGCGGCGGTGAATTCGTCGCCGGCGAACCACGGCCGGCCGGCCAGCTCGCTCTCCAGCCAGTCGAGATGCTGGTCGAACATCCTCTGCAGCGGCTTGCGGGCCGGGCGGCCGAGCAGGCCGAGGCGGCGAACGACCAGCATCGCCAGCAGAGGCGGCATCATCGAGCCTTCGGCATAATGGAGGAACTGGCGGTAACGCAGCACGCCGTCGCGATGGCCGGGCGCGCCGAGGCGGCCGCCGGCTTTGTCGACCAGATATTCGACGATCGCGCCGGTCTCGGCGATCACCCTGCCCTCGCCTGTCCCCGGCCCCGATCCGGGATCCTCGATGATCGGCGACTTGCCGAGCGGATGGACGCGGCGGAGCTCGGGCGGCGCCAACATGGTCTTCGGGTTCCGCGTGTAGCGGCGGACCTCGTAAGGCAATCCGAGCTCCTCGAGCAGCCAGAGGATGCGCTGCGAGCGGCTATTCTCGAGATGGTGAACGATGATCATCGCGACGCTTTCATAAGCGCGCCGCGGCCGATAGGGAACCGGCCGGGCCGGCGATGGTCTTATCCCGTCCAGGATCCGTTAGAAAACGTGAACAAGCCCGAAACCCTCCACCCACCGCTGCAGGACGACGCCGTGCCGATGCGGCCGGGCTTTCGCGAGTTCGTGGCCCTGATCGCGGGCTTGATGGCGCTCAACGCGCTGGCGATCGACGCGATGGTGCCGGCGCTGCCGGCGATCGGCCGCGCGCTCCACATCCTCACCGAGAATGAGCGGCAGCTCGTCGTCTCCTTCTACATGTTCGGCTTCGGCACGACCCAGATCCTCTACGGGCCGCTATCGGATCGCTACGGGCGCAAGCCGGTGCTGATCGTGAGCCTGGTCCTCTATGTCGGCTTCGCTTTGGCCTGCGCGGCGGCCGGCAGCTTCACCCTGCTGCTCGTCGCGCGGCTGCTGCAGGGGGCCGCGGCGGCATCGAGCCGGGTGCTCACCATCTCGATCGTCCGCGACCGGTTCGAAGGCGCGCGGATGGCGCGGCTGATGAGCCTCGCCTTCATGGTCTTCCTGCTGATGCCGGTGCTGGCGCCAAGCTTCGGCCAGCTCACTTTGCTCGTCGCCTCCTGGCGGGCGATCTTCTTCGGCCTCGCCGGCTTCGCGGCGCTGATGCTAATCTGGTCGCTGGCCCGGCTGCCGGAGACGCTTCACCCGGAATATCGCCGGCCTTTCTCGCTGCCGGCGATCTTCGCCGCGGCGCGGGAGACGCTCACCAACCGGCAGTCGCTCGGCTACACCCTCGCCTTCACTCTGCTGATGGGCGCGCTGATGGGCTATATCCTCTCCATCCAGCAGATCGTCTTCGACGTCTTCCGCCGGCCCGAGCTGATCGCGATCACTTTCGCCGGCATTGCCGGGCCGATGGCGATCACCTCCTACGCCAATTCGCGGCTGGTCGAGCGGCTGGGGACGCGGCGCATCGCCCATTTCGGGCTTAGCGCCTTCACTCTGGTCGCTTTCGTCCATTTCCTGTGCGCGATGGGGGGCGAGAGCCTGGGCCTGTTCATCGCCCTGCAGGCGGCGACCATGGCCTGCTTCGGCCTCTCCTCGGCCAATTTCGGAGCGCTGGCGATGCAGCCGATGGGCCATGTCGCCGGCACCGCTTCCTCCGTGCAGGGGACGATCGGCACCATCCTCGGGGCTCTGCTCGGCCTCGCCATCGGCCAGAGCTTCAACGGATCGGTCCTGCCGATGGTCGGCGGCGACGTCCTGTTCGGCGCCGCGGCGCTGCTCATCCTGCTCGTCACCGAACGCGGGAGGCTGTTCGGCGCGGCGTGAGGGGGACGGTTCGACGCGACCGTTCGGAGCGTATCTGCTCGATGACTTCCGCGTATCGCGCCATGCTTTGATTGTTCCCCGACAAAAGCCGGGGTCCAGTCTGTTACCCGCGTGCGGCTGGACCCCGGCTTTCGCCGGGGAACAGCAGGCGATGTCGATCCCGAGCCTAGAGGTCGTCCTCGGCACTCGGGCCGGTCATCAAAGCCTCGGCGACCGCGTCGGTCTTGCCGCGGATCGCACGCTCGATCCGGGCGGCCACGTCCGGATTCTCCTTGAGATAGACCTTGGCATTCTCGCGGCCCTGGCCGATCCGCACCGAATCGTGGCTGAACCAGGCGCCGGACTTCTCGACGATGCCGGCCTTGACGCCGAGGTCGAGGATCTCGCCGACCTTGGAGATGCCTTCGCCGTACATGATGTCGAACTCGACCTGCTTGAACGGCGGCGCCACCTTGTTCTTCACCACCTTCACGCGGGTGGTGTTGCCGACGATGTCGTCGCGGTCCTTGATCTGGCCGGTGCGTCGGATGTCGAGGCGGACCGAGGCGTAGAATTTGAGCGCGTTGCCGCCGGTCGTCGTCTCCGGATTGCCGTACATGACGCCGATCTTCATCCGCAGCTGGTTGATGAAGATGACGAGGCATTTCGATTTGGAGATCGAGCCGGTGAGCTTCCTCAGCGACTGGCTCATCAGGCGGGCCTGGAGGCCGA
>JAQGLF010000005.1 GCA_028293025.1 Alphaproteobacteria bacterium | reverse complement strand
CGGCCCCCGCGCCCGTCGCGGCGCCGCCGCCGGCCGACACGACGCCCGCCGCCCAGCCCGCGGATCCGACCCGCTGGGTGCTCCCGGTCCTGGCCGGCCTGCTGCTGCTCGGCATCGTCGCCTTCGTCCTTGCCCGCCGCCGCCGGCGCGACGACGTCGTTTACGACGAGAGCGAAGACGCGCGCTATGACGAACCGGTCGCCGAGCCGATCATCGCCGCCGCGCCCGTCGCGCCGGTCGTTGCCGCCGCCGCGGCGGAGCCCGAATTGCGCCGGCCGTGGCTCGACGTCCAGCTCGAGCCGGTCCGTGCCGGCGTCGAGGGCGCGGAAGCGGTGGTCGAGTTCGCGCTCAAGGTCGATAATCGCGGCGGCGCGCCCGCCCGCGACGTCCGCGTCTCCGCCTTCATGCTGCAGTCCGGCGCCTCGGAAGCCGAAAGCGGCCTGATCGCGAACGAAATGCCGCCGGTGACGATCGCGGCGGGCGAGACCAAGCAGGTCGAGAGCGCGGTGGCGCTGCCGACCGACCGGGTCGAGGGCGATGCGGTGCTGCCGGTGGTCGTCGCGGAAATCCGCTACACCCTCCCCGACGGCAGCGAGGGCCACACCTCCGCCTCCTTCGCGGTCGGCGTCCCGGACGGCGAGGAGCTGGCCCATTTCGCGGTCGCCAACCCCTCCGGCCTCCACGACGACGTCGTCGCCAGGCAGATGGGCGAGCCCGAAATGGCCTGAGCCGGAAGGCGGCCCGAGCCAAAGGAGAAGGGGCGGCTCCCGTACGGGAACCGCCCCTTTCTTTTTCACGTCATCCCGGCGGAGGCCGGGATCTCAGGGGGTGAAAGGCACTGTGCTCTTCACCCGCTGGGGCCCCAGCCTATGCTGGGGCGACGCATGAAGCGTGTCGCTGGTTACTTCACCTCGACGGTCGCGCCGGCTTCCTCGAGGCGCTTGCGGAGCTCCTCGGCTTCGGCCTTGGAGATGCCCTCCTTGACCGCCTTGGGAGCGCCCTCGACCAGCGCCTTGGCTTCGCCGAGGCCGAGCTGGGTGATCGCGCGGACTTCCTTGATCACGTTGATCTTCTTGCCGCCGTCGTTGACGAGGATGACGTCGAACTCGGTCTTCTCTTCCTCGGCCGGCGCCGCCGCGCCGCCGCCGCCGGCCGGAGCCGCCGCGACCGCGGCCGCCGCCGAAACGCCCCAGCGCTCCTCGAGCGCCTTAGCGAGATCCGCGGCTTCGAGAACGGTCAGCTCGGAGAGCTGCTCGACGATGGAATTGATGTCTGCCATTTTAAGTCTCCGTTTGGTTTGTTTCCCGGCGAAAGCCGGGATCCAGTCTGGGCCCCGGCCTTCGCCGGGGAGCTGTTGGGTTTACTTCGCGAAAATCAGGCGTCTTCTTTGGCCGCATAGGCCCCGATGACGCGGGCCAGCATTGCGCCCGGCTCGCTGATGGTCCGTGCGATCTTGGTCGCGGGCGCCTGGATCAGGCCCACGATCCGAGCGCGCAGCTCATCGAGCGACGGGAGCTCGGCCAGCGCCTTCACGCCGCTCACGTCGAGGAGCGTGTCGCCCATCGCGCCGCCGACGATCTCGAAACGATCGTTGGTGCGGGCGAAATCGACGGCCACCTTCGCCGCGGCGACGGGATCCGCCGACGTGGCGAGCGCCACCGGCCCGGTCAGCAGGTCGCTGAGCGGAGCGTAGGTGGTGCCCTCGAGCGCGATGAGAGCGAGCGTGTTCTTCGATACCTTGAAGCTGGCGCCTGCGTCGCGCATCTTGATGCGCAGCGCCGTCGACTGGGCAACCGTCATGCCGAGATTGCGGGTGACGACCACCACGCTGGTCTCGTTGAACACCTGCTTCAGCTCGGCGACCAGCCCGGCTTTCTGAGCTCGATCCATGCCTCTTCCTTCGCTGCGCAGGACGGAAAACGCCCGACCTGCAGGTTCGACCGGCGCGCGCAACCGCGTGCCGGCTTGAGGTCCGAAGGGGAGGGGTTCGGGCCGGGGAGGCCCCGGCAAGTCCGGATGCGCGCCGTCGCACGGCCGCCCGGCAGAAACTCTTCCCCGCCTCGGCTGGAGATTAAGCCCCCAAGGGAGCACCAGCTGTCTCGGACGGATGCCCGCGGGGCGAGCCCCGTGAGCGGAGCCGCGCCTATACAGCTTTTCGCAAAAGGATCAAGCGGGTGGGGAGCAGGCGGCTGGTCACGCGGCCGCCCGGATGCGATAGTCGCGCTTCGGCGAAAGGATCGGCGTCATGGTGAAAGTGCCGGACATTCGGGAGAAGGCGCCGGTGCGCCCGGGCCAAGCGCGGCGCCTGGGTTCACGCGACGTCCAGGCGATCCCCGCCTTCGCCCCCGGCGATCTGGTCACGACCGAGCAGCTCAACCGGCTGGTCGATGCGCTGAAGGCGCTCGACCGCCGGCTGGCGGAGCTGGAGCGGCGCCGCTGAGGGCGCCGCTCCCGCCAGGTCAGACGGCCCGGCGGCCGGTCACCAGGTGGACGATGAAGACGATGATCGCGACGACCAGGATGATGTGGATCAGCGCGCCGCCGACGTGGAAGGCGAGGAAGCCGAGCAGCCACAGGACGAGCAGGATTGCGGCAATGATGGCGAGCATGGAACAGACCCCTTGCTAGGAACCGATGATGGCGACCCGGCGCGAACGCCATGTCAGGGGCTTAACGGTCGCAGCGTGGGGCGGTTCCGTTGCACAAACACCCTCTCCCCTTGCGGGTGAGGGTGGGGCCCAAGCCGCATGCTTGGGTGGGTGAGGGGGGCTTAGCGAGCCCTGGACCGATCCTTCACGGTGAGGCGCAAGGGGAGAGGGAACAAAAGAAAAGGACCGGAGCGTCGCCGCCCGGCCCCTTCCTCCCCCACATGCGGGATAGCCTTAAGCGGAAACCTCGCCGCTGTCGACCATGAGGCCCGGCCCCATGGTCGAGCTCAGCGACACCCGCTTCACGTACTTGCCCTTGGCGCCGGTCGGCTTGGCCCGCACGATCGCGTCGACGAAGGCGTCGAAATTGCGCCGCAGGTCCGCGGCCGTGAAGCTCGCCTTGCCGATGCCCGAATGGATGATGCCGGCCTTCTCGA
>JAQGLF010000001.1 GCA_028293025.1 Alphaproteobacteria bacterium | reverse complement strand
TGCTCAGCGCCAGCTCCGCTTTCTCCACCCAGCTCTCCTGAAGCCGGTCCAGACGCGAAATCTGGCGACGCATCTCCTTCTGATCCGCAATCACCCGCGCCGCCGAGGCGCGAACCTCGACCAAAGTCTCCTCCATCTCGAGGATGATCATCCGGATCATCTTCGCCGGATCCTCCGCCTTGTCCAAAAGATCCGCGAAATTCGCCGCGACAATGTCGCGCGTCCGGGAAAATATGCTCATCGGAAAAAATCCTGAGATTGGGGGACGGGGCCGGCGCGCCGGCATGGGCGGCCGTCTCGGCCCGCCGGGGCGCGGCGGGATCGGCGCCAGCCGCACCAGCTCGTCGCGGCGCACGTGGATGGTCTCGCCCATCGCCGCCGTCACGCCTGCGCGGAAGCGGCCGGAACGGTCTGGGACAGGCCGACCTGAGAAGGGCCGACCGCAGCGCCGACCGTGGTGGCGGTCAGCACGATCGAGAATAAAGCGGCGATGGCGCCGTTGCGGATGGCGTCGAAATTGAACATCGTCTTGCTCCCATGAACTTTTGCCCGCCCCGCGGCGGTTGCGTTCATGTTTACAAGGGTCGTGCCAAGTTGCGGGAGTGGCGGAAAACTGCGGAAAATGAAGGACAGGGCCGAAGTTGCAGGGTCAGATGGGCGCCAAGGGTTGGGATTTTACGCCAATTCTCGGCTCAGCTCTGGCGGGCCCGCGCGACGAGCCGGGCCAGGCTGCCGCGGCGGTGCGCGGGAGCCCTCGTTCCGTCGAGGATCTTGGCGCCGGCCATGAACACGGCACCGCTGCAGGCGGCGAAGAGCAGCCAGCCGGCGGCGCCCCGATAGAGTTCGAGATATTGGACGCCGCGCGTCGTGGCGCCGAGGGCGATGGCGTAGATCACCGCCCAGGCTTCGAACCGGTTCTTGATGACGAGGAGTCTTAACGCCTTCTTCAGCATGGTCGTGAAGGAGCAAGAACGGGGCCAGCGGCGGAAAACCGCCATTTTTCGTCCGGCGCCCGCGTGCTTTGTAAACCTTTCCGACGCCGTCGCCTCATTTGTCCCGCAGCGCGATCCAGGTCGGCGCGTGGTCGCTGGTGCCTTCGCGGGCCCGGACGTCGTGGTCGACGCCCGCATCTTTCAGTCGGGCGGCGGCGGCGGGGTTGAGCAGGAAATGGTCGATGCGGATGCCGGCATTGCGGGCGAAAGCGTTCCGCCAATAATCCCAGAAGGTGTAGACGCGCGCATCGGGAAAGAGGTGGCGGATCGCGTCCTGCCAGCCCTGGGCGAGCAGCTTCTTGTACTGGGCGCGGGATTCGGGCTGCATCAAGGCGTCGTCGGCCCAGTTTTCCGGCTTGTAGGCGTCCTCGTCGGCCGGGATGATGTTGTAATCCCCGCAGAGCACCACCGGCTCGTCGAGGACGTGAAGCATCCCGGCATGGGCGATCAGCCGCTCGTTCCAGGCCAGCTTGTAATCGAATTTCGGGCCCGGCTGCGGGTTGCCGTTGGGCGCATAGAGGCAGCCGACGAGGATGCCGTTGATCGCCGCTTCGATATAGCGCGACTGGCTGTCCGCCGGGCCGCCGGGAAGACCCTTATGGGTCTCGATCGGATCGCAGCCGCGGGCGAGGATGGCGACGCCGTTCCAGCGCTGCTGGCCGTGCCAGATCGCGCCATAGCCGGCCTCGACCAGCGCCTTGTCCGGGAATTTCTCCTGCGGCGCCTTCAGCTCCTGCAGGCAGACGATGTCCGGCCGGGCCGCCTCCAGCCATTCGAGGAGCAAGGGCAGGCGCCCGTTGATGCCGTTGACGTTCCAGGTCGCGATCCGCACGCCTAGTGAACGCCGGGCGCGGCTTCCGGTGCCGGTCGAGCATTTTTCCGGGCGGGCCGTCCGCCACCACCTCGCAAAGCGACCCCAAAGCCATTATTCGCCCAAAGCTATTATTCGAATGCGCTTCAGGCACAGGTGAGTCATGGCGTCGGCGGCGAGAAACCAGGAACAGGAATACGACACCGGCGCCATCATGGGCGGCCTTTATGGCGACGGCATCATCGCCCTGAAGGGCGCCTTTCCGCGGCCATGGGTCGAGCGGATGCACGAGGACGTGATTGGGCTGTTCGAGGAGGCGCAAAAGGTGCCGGGCGGCGCGCTGCCGCGCGGCCCGGAGCGCTGGTATGTCGAGGTCCATCCGGAGCGCATCCGGGGCTTCGTCGACATCGCCGTCCATCCCTGGTTCGTCGCCGTCTGCGAGGCGGTGCTGGGCCCGGATTACCGGATCGTCGAGACCGGCTTCGACATTCCCTTTCCCGGCGCCGCCGACCAGCCCTGGCACCGCGACTTCCCCGCGCCCGAGGCGGTGACGAAGGGGCGGCGGCTCAACTCGCTCGCCTTCAACCTCACCTGCGTCGACACCATCCCCGCGATGGGCGCGCTCGAGATCGCGCCCGGAACGCAATGGGACGATCTCCGGGACTGCCCGAACCAGATGTTCCCGCCGAAGGAATTGTGGCCGCGCTACATCGCGCGTGCCCAGCCGAAGCTGCCGCAAATGGGCGATATCTCCGCCCGCTCGGCGCTCACCATCCACCGCGGCACCGCCAATCGCTCGAATGAGGCGCGGCCGGTGCTGGTGGTCGGCGTCGACGCGCCCGACGCGACCAATGCCGCCCATCACGATCTCCAGGTCACGCGGGCCTGGCTGGAGAGCGTGCCGGCGCGGGTACGCGGCCACCTCACCTACCGGGTCACCGACAAGCTTGAGACCGTCGTCCAACACCATGTGATCGAGGGCCTGCTGGAGCCGGCTTACTGATCTCGCACATCCGGCAACCATCTCTCGGCGATCACAGGTCCGGTAGCGACTGGCTTGCCTCACCCCAGCCCTGGAGGGCGCGGCTCGAGGCGCGCGCCAGCAGGCGCTCGGCATCGCGCAGGGTGAAGTGGGCGCCGGTGCCGAAATCGTCGATCTCGTCCCAGGTGATCGGCGCCGCGACCGGGGCGGCGGGGCGGGCGCGGGTCGAATAGGGCATGATCGCGGTCGCGCCGCGCTGGTTGCGCAGATAGTCGAGGAACATCCGCCCCTTGCGCGCCACCTTGGCGAGGTTGGCGGTGAAGCGCTCCGGCTCGGCCGTCGCCAGTGCGATGCAGAAGCGCATGGCGAAATCCTTGACCCGGGGCCATTGCGCTTCCGGCGTCAGCGGCACGACGACGTGGATCCCCTTGCCTCCGGTCAGCAGCGGAAAGGTCTGCAGGCCCATGTCGGCGAGGTGGCGCTTGATGTCGCGCGCGGCCTTTTTCACCTCCTCGAAGTCGAGTCCCTCGTCGGGGTCGATGTCGAAGACGATTCGATCGGGCTTTTCGACGTCGGCGTTGCGCGAGCCCCAGCCGTGGAACTCGATCGTCCCCATCTGCACGCAGGCGAGCAGCCCCGGCTGGTCGGTGACGTAGAGATAATCCTCGATCTCGCCTCTCTTCTCCTCGATCGGCATGTGATGGACATGGCCGCCGAACGTGCCGGAATCGTGCTTCTGGAAGAAGCATTTCTTGGCCCGCCCCTGCGGGCAGCGGACCAGAGTGAGGGGCCGGTTGGCGGCCCAGGGCAGCATGAGCGGCGCGACGGTGCGGAAATAATCGGCGAGCTCGCTTTTGGTGATGCCGGAATCGGGGAAGACGATCCGCTCGGGGTTGGTGATCCTGATGCCGTCGTCGGCCGGGGAAGGGACGGGCTGCGGCTTTTCGGCGACCACTTCGGAAGCCTTCTTGTCGCCGCGCAGGCCGAGGAAGCTGGCATGGCGCACGACATTGTCGGCTGTGAACTCGGCGAAGGCGATCTCCGCCACCAGCTCCGGCTTCACCCAATGGGCGCCGCGCGCCTCGGCCCGCGGCACCGCCACCGGCGCCTTGTCGGCCGCGAGCTTCGCCATCCGCGCGTGGAGGTCGTGGATCGTCGCCACCGAGAAGCCGGTGCCGACCTTGCCGGCATAACGCAGCTTCCCGTCCTCGTTGACCGCGAGCAACAGGGAACGGAAGGCGCGCGACTTGTCGCTCGGCGTCCAGCCGATGATGACGAACTCCTGCCGGTGCGTGCACTTGATCTTCAGCCAGCTCTTCGTCCGGTCGCCGCGATAGGGAGAATCGGCGCGCTTGGAGATGATCCCTTCCTGGCCCGCCTCGCACATCGCCGCGAACAATTTCTCGCCATGGCCGACGATATGCTCCGCATAGAGGATCGCGGGCGGGCGCCCATCGCCGACCAAAGCGGCAAGCCGCGCCTTGCGCTCGATATTGGGCAGCTTCGACAACTCCTCGCCGTCGATCTCGAGCGCGTCGAACAGGAACAGGGTAAGGCCGCGTCCGCCTCCGCCGATCGCCTGCTGGAGGGCCGAGAAATTGGTATTGCCCTCGCCGCTGAGGCTGACGATCTCGCCGTCGAGCAAAGCGGAGCCGACCTCCAGGGTCCGCGCCGCGTCGACGATCTCGGGGAATTTGTCCGACCAGTCGAGGCCGGAGCGCGTATAAACCTTCGCCTTGCCGCCGCCGATGCCGAGCAGGCAGCGATAGCCGTCATATTTCATCTCATGGATCCACCCCGAGCCGGCCGGGACATGATCGACGAGGGTGGCCTTTTGCGGAGGCCGGAAGGCCGGGACCTTCGATCCTCCCCGGGACGGGGAGGGGGACCGCGCGGAGCGCGGTGGAGGGAGGGGCGTGCCAGGTGCCGAGCCCCCTCCACCAGCCTTCGGCCGGTCCCCCTCCCCGTTCCGGGGAGGAGTTTTCCACTCTTTCAGCTCCTTCGCCTTCTTCGCCGCCGCGATCTCCTGCATCGTCCGGCCGGTCTTGATGCTGGTCAGATAATGTTCGGTGAGGCCCAGGCTCGAGCCGGCCTGCGCGTCGTTCACCTTCCTCAGGATCCAGTTCTCGCCGCGGTCGCCGGGGCGCGGCTTCAGGCGGAACATGATCCACTCGCCCTTCATCCGATGGCCGTCGAGGGTGAAATGGAGGTGGCCCTCGCCGATCGTCTTGCGCGGATCCTTGCGCGGGTCGGGGGTCCAGGTCCCCCAGTCCCACAGCATCACCGTGCCGCCGCCATATTGGCCCTTCGGGATCGTGCCCTCGAAGCTGGCATAGCCCATCGGATGGTCCTCGGTGCGGATTGCGAGGCGCTTGTCGTCGGGGTTGGAGCTGGGGCCGCGAGTTACCGCCCAGCTCTTCATCACCCCGTCCATCTCGAGCCGCAGGTCGTAATGAAGCCTGGTCGCGTCGTGCTTCTGGACCATGAACAGGGCCGGCGCATGCGGCCCCCGCGCCGGGCCCACCTTGCCGGCCGGCTCCGCCGTCTTCGCGAAATCGCGCTTACGATTATAGGTGGCGAGCGGATCGGCCGCCTTGCGCGCCACGAATCAGGCCCGCTTGCGCGCCGGGGCCGATTTGGAAGCGGCCTTCTTCGGCGCGTCCTTGCGCGCGGGCGCCTTCTTCGCGACGGCGCCACCTTTCGCCTTGGAACCGCCGTCGCCGCCCGGGCGGTCGATCGAGCGCTTCAGCGCCGCCATCAAGTCGATGACGTTCGAACCCCGCGCCGGCTTCTCCTCTTCCTCGGCGTGGATCTTCTTGCCCTTGCGCTTCTGCTCGATGAGGTCGCGCAGCGCCTCGATATAGCGGTCGTGATATTGGGACGGGTCGAACTTCCCGGTCTTGCGGTCGATCAGGGTCTCGGCGAGGTCGAGCAATTCCTCGTCCGGCTTCGCGTCGGAAATGTCGCGGAAATAGCTCTGCGCCTTGTTGACCTCGTCGGCGTAGCGCATCGTCTCCAGCACGATGCCGCGCCCGCAGGGCTTGACGCTGACCAGATATTCGCGACCCCGCAGCGCGAGTTGGCCGACCCCCATCTTGCGGGTTTTCTTCAGCGCTTCCCGCAATACGATGAACGCTTCCTCGGCGAGATCGTCGGCGGGGACGACGAAATAGGGCTTCTCGAAATAGAGGACGTCGACCTCGTCATAATCGACGAACTGGGTCAACTCGAGGGTCTTCTTGCTCTCGAGCTTGACCGCGTCGAGCTCCTCGTCGGTCATGGTCACATAAGTGCCCTTCTCGACCTGATAGCCCTTGACGATGTCCTCGGCGTCGACCGGCCCGACGCCCGGGACGACCTTCTCATATTTGACCCGCTGGCCGGTCGGCTCGTAAATCTGGTTGAAGGCGATCTGGGCGCCGCTCTTGGTCGCGGAGAATATCTCGACCGGGATCGAGACGAGGGCGAGCCTGATCTGTCCCCTCCAATAGGCGCGTGCGGCCATGATCTTTGTGCTCCGGACAATCGATTCGTTGCCGATTCAATCCGCGGGAGCGGGAGCGGTTCCGAAGGCTAGACCGGAATCTCGGTCGTGTATTTCACCTGGCGCAGGGCGAAGTTCGAGGCGGCGCCGGCCACGGAGGCGTGGGCGAGGACGCCGCGCATGATGAAGCGGTCGTAATCGGCGACGTCGCGGACGGCGATGCGCAGCAGATAATCCCATTCCCCGGACATGGCGTAGCATTCGACAATCTCTTCGCGCGACTGGATGAACTGCTCGAAATCGGCGCGCGCCTCGACCGTCTGCCGGGTCATCCGCACCTGGCAGAGGACGTTGACGGCGCGGCCGAGCGCCTCAGCATTGGCGAGCCGCACCGTCCGGCCGAGCACGCCGACCTGTTCGAGGCTGCGGACCCGCCGCCAGACCGAGGCTGGCGACGCGCCGACCCGTTCCGCCAAAGCGGCGTGGCTGAGCGACGCATCGCGCTGGAGTTCACGAACGATTTTGCGGTCGATCTCGTCCATGCGATCATTATATTTCACGAAAGTGCTCTCAAAAGCAATTACGTTTCACAATCTGCATCGACAACGACAATTCTGAGAGGCATTTTGAGCGCGCTTGCATTATGGCCTAGAGACCAGGCGGCAGCCTTGGCGACAGGAGGAATGATGGCGAGCGAAGTCCTCGTTGCGAACGAAGCGCAGCTGTTCGATCGCCTCGACGAGCAGAAGCCCGACGCGCTCCTCCAGCTGATCGCGCTCTGCGACGCCGACACGCGGCCCGACAAGATCGACGTCGGCGTCGGCGTCTATCGCGACTCGGCCGGCGGCACGCCGATCCTGCGCGCGGTGAAGAAGGCCGAGCGCATCCTGTGGGAGACGCAACAGACCAAGGCCTATCTCGGCTCGCAGGGCGACGCGCGCTTCACCGAGCTGATCCGGCCGATCGTGTTCGGCGAAGGCCTGGCGGCGGACGAGCGGATCGTCGGGCTGCAGACGCCGGGCGGCTGCGGCGCGCTCCGGCTCGGCGCCGACCTGATCGCGAAGGCCAATCCGAAGGCCCGCATCCATGTCGGCCAGCCGACCTGGCCCAACCATGCGCCTCTGATCGAATGCGCCGGCGTCGAGATGGTGTTCTACGATTATTACGACCGCGAGGCGCGCCGCATCCTGTTCGACCGGATGACCGACGCGCTCGAAGCGGCGGCGCCGGGCGACCTCGTGCTCCTTCACGGCTGCTGCCACAACCCGACCGGCGCCGATCTGGAACTGGACCAGTGGCGCGAAATCGCCGGCATCGTCGCGCGCCGCGGCCTGATCCCGTTCGTCGACCTCGCTTATCAGGGCCTGGGCAATGGCCTCGAGGAGGATGCGGCCGGCACGCGGCTGGTCGTCGAGGCGGCCGAACAGGCCCTGATCGCCCAGAGCTGCGACAAGAATTTCGGAGTCTATCGCGAGCGGACGGGCAGCCTGTTCGTGAAGGGGTCGAGCCGCCGCAACGCCGGGATCGCCTTCGGCAATTTGCTGCAGCTCGCCCGGACGATGTGGTCGATGCCGCCCGACCATGGCGCGGCGGTCGCCCGCATCGTCCTCGACGACCCGGCGCTGCGCGCCGACTGGCAGGCCGAGCTCGGCGAGATGTGCGCCCGCATCCGCGCGCTCCGCGCCCGCCTCGCCGCCTATGACGAACGGCTCGCTTATATCGACGGGCAGAACGGCATGTTCTCGATGCTTCCGCTCAGCCCCGCCCAGGTGCTCGCGCTGCGGGAGGAGAAAGGCATCTACATGGCCGGCTCCGGCCGCTTCAACGTCGTCGGCCTCTCCGATGATAACGTCGATCTTTTCGCCGCGGCGGTGGTGGAGAAAATGGATGGCTGAGCAGGTGCTGACCGAGCGCCGCGCCCGCGCCGCCGCGCCCGACCCGGATTATGACTGGCGCAGGATCGCCTGGCTCGTCCAGGTCAGCCGGGCGATGGACAGGCTCGAGGAAGAGCGGCTCGTGCCGGAGCGCAAGATCCTCTACCAGTTCAGCGCGCGCGGCCACGACATGGCGCAGATCATGCTCGGCAGCCGTCTCACCCAGCGCCGCGACGCCACCTGCGGCTATTACCGTTCGCGGCCTTTGCTCCTTTCGCTCGGCGTGCCGATCGAGGACGCCCTGGCCTCCGGCATGGGCCGGGAAGGCGGCTATTCGGACGGCCGGGATATCGGCGTCGTCTTCAACTATCCCAATATGAGCGGCGCGCCGGCCTTGCCGATGTGCGGCGGCGTCGGCGCGCAATATACGCCGACCGCCGGCTGGGCACAGGCGATCGATTATTATCGCGAGGCGCTCGGCGACCGCTCCTATGACGAGGCGATCGCCGTCGTCCTCGGCGGCGACGCCTCCTGCGCGACCGGCGGCTTCTGGGCTTCGCTGACCATCGCGACGACGCAGAAGCTGCCGATGCTCTTCTACATCGAGGATAATGGCTACGGCATCTCCGTCCCGTCGACCTTCCAGACCCCCGGCGGCGACATCGCGAAGAATCTCGGCAGCTTCTCGGGCCTCGCCATCTTCTCGGGCGACGGCACCGATCCGGCCGAGACCGGGCCGCTGCTGAACAAGGCGGTCGCCCATGTCCGCTCCGGCCAGGGCCCGGCCCTGCTCCGCCTGACGATGCCGCGCCTCGAAGGCCACAGCTTCCAGGATACCCAGACCTACAAATCGGAAGAGGTGGTGCGCGAGGAATGGGCCCGCGATCCTCTGCCGAAGCTCAAGGCGCATCTCGTCGGCGCGCTGATGGATGAGGCGGAATGGGAGCGGATCGAGGCCGACGCCCGGGCCGCCGTCGAGGCGGCGCGGGCGAAGGCCGAGGCGCGCGGCGTGTCGTCGCCGGAGCGCGTGCTCGACCATGTCTTCTATGAAGGCGAGATGCAGAAGATGGGCGGCCAATGGACCCACGGCTATCGCGCCCCGCGCAGCCATGAGGAGCCGAAGCCCGAGGGCCAGCGGATCAACATGGTGACGGCGATCCGCCGTACCCTCGACAAGGAGCTGGAGTTGAACCCGCGAATCGTCCTGTTCGGCGAGGATATCGGGCCGAAGGGCGGCGTCCATGCGGTGACCCTCGGCCTGCAGGACAAATATGGCGCCCGGCGGGTCTTCGACACCAGCCTCAACGAGGAAGGGATCGTCGGCCGCGCCGTCGGCATGGCTTTGGCGGGGCTAATGCCGGTGCCGGAGATCCAGTTCCGCAAATATGCCGAGCCCGCGACCGAGCAGATCAACGATTGCGGGACGATGCGCTGGCGCACCCATAATCGCTTCGCCGCGCCGATGGTGCTCCGCATCCCCGGCGGCTTCTTCAAATGCGGCGACCCCTGGCACAGCCAGACCAACGAGGTGCAGTTCGTTCACAATCCCGGCTGGCACGTCGCCGTCCCGTCCAATGCCGAGGATGCGGTCGGCCTGCTCCGCTCGGCGCTGCGCGGCAACGATCCGGTCGTCTTCTTCGAGCATCGCGCGATGCTCGACGACGCCTGGGCGCGCCGCCCCTATCCCGGCGACGATTACGTCCTGCCGTTCGGGCGGGCGAAGAAGGTGCGCCACGGCGATGCCGTCACCATCGTCACCTGGGGCGCGATGGTGCCGCGCTGCGAGGAGGCGGCGAAGGATGTGTCGGCGGACGTCATCGACCTCCGCACCCTGATGCCCTGGGACAAGGACATCGTGCTCGATTCGGTCCGCCGCACCCGCCGCTGCCTGATCGTCCACGAGGATTTGAGGACCGGCGGCTTCGGCGCCGAGATCGCGGCAATCGTCGCCGACGAAGCCTTTCTCGATCTCGACGCGCCGGTGGCGCGGGTGACCATGCCCGACATCCCCAGCCCGCATAACCCGGTCCTGCTCAATTGGGCGGTGCCGAGCGTGGAGCGCATCCGGGCCAAGATCGACGAGCTGGTGGGGTTTTGAGGATGCCGCCCCTCTCCGTCATCCCGGCGAAGGCCGGGATCCCAGCACGAAAGAGTCACTGCCAGATGGGCTGGGACCCCGGCCTCCGCCGGGGTGACGGCCTGTTGGGGCCGTCATGATCGACGTCCTCGTCCCCGTCGAGCAGGAGGGCACCCAAGCGGTGGTGCGTGCCTGGCTGAAGCAGGTCGGCGACCGGGTCGAGGAGAACGATCCTTTGGTCGAGCTCGAGACCGACAAGGTGGCGATGGAGGTTCCGGCCCCGGCCGCCGGCGTGCTCCGCGAGATATTGCTCGACACGGACGCCAAGGCCGAGCCGGGCGCCGTTCTCGGTCGGATCGCCCCAACCATCGAGGTCACCGGGGAGTCCGCTCGTCCGGAGCCCTTCGACGCCGCCGGCGGCGGCGCTCAGGACAGGCTTCGTCGAGGGACGCCTGCTCCGGGTCATCAACCGCGCCCCTCGACTTCGCTCGGGACGAACGAGATCAGGAATCCGGAGCTTCGCCTCTCTCCCGCCGTGAAGCGCGCTTTGCTCCAGCACGATATCGACCCCGCCAAGATCCAGGGCACCGGCCGCGACGGCCGCATCACTCGCGCCGACGTCGATCGCGCGGTCGAGGCGGCGACGAGGGTGCAGAGCGACGGTCCACGCACCACCGCCCAGCCGAGGGTCGCGCAGCCCTCCGACGCCTCGATCCGATCCCACGGCATTCCGCACGACCGCATGCGCCTCAGGATCGCCGGGAACATGCTCAATTCGGTGACGCAGGCGCCGCACGTCACCGCGATGTTCGAGGCCGATTTCAGCGCGATCATGCGCCATCGCGATCGCCACCGGGACGCCTTCGCGAAGAAGGGGGTGAAGCTCACCTACACCGCCTATTTCGTCGCCGCCGCGGCCGAGGCGATGAAGGTCGCGGCGGCGATCAACAGCCGCTGGCACGAGGACCGGCTCGAAATCTTCGACGACGTCAATATCGGAATCGGCACCGCACTCGGCGAGAAAGGGCTGATCGTCCCGGTGCTGCGCAAGATCCAGACGCTGAACCTCAAGGGCGTCGCCGCCGGTCTCGACGAGCTGATCGAGAAAGCGCGGCGCGAGCAGCTGGGCCCCCGGGACGTCTCGGGCGGCACCTTCACCATCTCCAATCACGGCGTGTCGGGCTCGCTCTTCGCCAGCCCGATCATCATCAACCAGCCGCAGTCGGCGATCCTCGGCATCGGCAAGCTCGAGAAGCGGGTGGTCGTGCGCGAGGTGGACGGGGTCGACACGATCCAGATCCGGCCGATGGCCTATGTCTCGCTAACCATCGACCACAGGGTCGTCGACGGGCACCAGACCAATAAATGGCTCACCCGCTTCGTCGATTTGCTCGAGAGCTGGCCGGCGGATTGACGGCGCCGCGCTTCACCCGCTGGCCGGGATGGGAGCGCTAACAAAGTATTTTCCATAACCCGGTAAATGCGCCATCCTGATTGAGGGGAGGATATACATGACCACGCCGGTGGTATGTGTGATCGACGGCGACAATGTCGCCTTCGCGATCGTCAGGGAAGGGGCGGAGCTGCGGCTGGATTCGGTGCGGCAGTTCAAGACGACCGAATTCCCGACCTTCACCGACGCGCTGCAGACTTATACCCGCGCCAGCCAGATCGAGACCGGCGACCTGCCGCTCGGCCTCGCCGTCGCCGGCGTCGCGCGCGGCGACGTCATCAGCCTCGCCAATTGCCGGTGGTACATTTCGGTCAGCGGCCTTCGCTCCTATCTCGGCCACGATCCGTTGATCCTCAACGATTTCGCGGCCACCGCCTGGTCGCTCGCATCGCTCGACCCGCGCAAGCTGAAGCCGCTCGGCCTGCTGCCGCCGCGCGCTCTGGCGCCGGGACGCATTTTCCTCGTCATCGGCACCGGCTCCGGGCTCGGCATGGCGATGCTCGTCATCCGCGCCGATGGCAGCGCCGTCGTGCTGGAGAGCGAAGGCGGCCATAGCAGCTTCGCCCCCCAGTCGGAACGCGACGACAGGCTGCTGGCCTCGCTGCGCAAGAAACTGGGCGGGCACGTCTCCTGCGAGCGGCTGATTTCAAACCAGGGGCTCCAGAACATCCATAGCTGGCTGATCGAACAGGGCGGCCGGTTCGGATCGACGCCGCCGGCGGACCAGATCGTCTCCGCCGCGCTCCGGGGCGATCCGATGGCCAAGGAAGCAGCCGACATCTTCGCCGGCGCCCTCGGCTCGTTCGCCGGAAGCGCCGTGCTCACCGCCGGCGCCTGGGACGGCGTCTTCCTGGTCGGGACGATGCTCCGCCAGATGCTGCCCCTCCTGGAGGGAGCGGCCTTCCGGAACGGCTTCGCCGCCAAGGGCCGGATGCGCAAGGCGCTGGAGAAGGTGCCGATCAGCTTCGCCGACAGCGATAATGCGGGGCTGGCCGGCGCCGCGACGGCGCTGCTGGCGAAGGAGAAGCAGCTTTAGGGTTTGCCGCATTCGAACCTATTCGAACAACGCCTTCAGCTCCTGCTTGAGGATCTTGCCGTTGGCATTGCGCGGCAGCGGCACGGAGAGGAAGGCGATCCGGACCGGAGTCTTGAACGCCGCCAGCCGCTCCCGTACCCAGGCTTTCAGCTCCTCCTCGCTCGCCTCCGTTCCGGGCGCCAGATGCACGACCGCCG
>JAQGLF010000387.1 GCA_028293025.1 Alphaproteobacteria bacterium | reverse complement strand
CTTCTCCTTTCAACTCTGGTTCTCCTCGGTATTGTCCCTGACCTGGCTCGGACTTGAACTTATGATTCGGAAATTTGCTCTTCTGCTCGTTGTTGCGTCGCTCCCATTTACGGGATGCGAAAAAATAAAAAAGCTCCCCTTTCTTTCCAAAAAAAAGGCGGTGGAAGCCACGGCGCCGCCTGCTCCCACGCTGGCGACTGGCCCGATTGCCGCGCCGCCACCGCCCGTTGTCACCTCGCAAGCGGCGTTCAAGCCGGCTTTAAATGCGGCGGCCGCAGCGGCGCCCTCCGCGACAGAGTTTAATAGCAAAGCGGCTGTGATCGCGCTTTGTTATCATCGTTTTGAGGATCGGCCCAAGGATTCCATGGCGATCAAACCCGCGGATTTTGAGCAGCAGATGCAGGCGCTCGCCGACAACGGATTTACGGTGATCAAGATGACCGACTTCCTGGCATGGCGCCGGGGAGAAAAAGAGATCCCTGCCAAGAGCTGCATTGTGACGCTCGATGACGGGTGGCGCTCGGGTTACGAAGTCGCCTGGCCGATTTTAAAAAAACATGGCTACCCGTTTACCATGTTCATCTACACCAATTATGTGAAGGGCCAGCCCAAGTCCGGCGGCCAATCGCTTTCCTGGAGCGAACTGGAGGAAATGCGCGATGCCGGGGTCGACATTGAAAGCCACACGGTTTCCCATACCGATTTGCGCGGCGCAAAACGCGGCAAGACGCCCGAAGCGTATGAGCAATTTTTGCGCGATGAGCTGGTCAACTCCAAGAAGATGCTCGAGGAGCGGCTGGGCATTTCCATCAAGGCGCTGGCTTATCCGTACGGCAATCACAATGCCGAGGTGCGCAAAATCGCGATGGAGGCGGGTTACGAAGCCTGTTTTACGGTTTATGGCCAGAAGCTTGGCCACAGCAGCAACGCCGATCAGCTCGGCCGATACGCGCTTGAATCAGGCAAGCCGCAGGTTTTTGCCTCTGCCATGAAGATGGTGGGCGGCGGCGGCGGCGGCTCGGATGAAGGCGGCGCCGACATGTCGCAAATGGCGGCCACTTCGATGGTGACGCAGCCGATGGAAGGCGAGACGATCGTGGACGCGACGCCCACCTTGAAGGTGAATCTGGCCACGCTGGGCGAGGTAGATCCCGCCAGCGTGACGGTTCGCTTGAGCGGCGTTGGTGCGATCCCCTCTAAGTATGACGCGGTGAGCAAATCGCTGGAAGCGAAGGTGACGCAGCCTTTAAAGGAGCCGCATTACAGCGTGATTGTTTCCGCGATGGTCAAGGGCCGCAAGATTGAGACGCGCTGGAGCTTTAATTACGGCCCGGCGGGCGGCGGTCCTTCCACCAATACGGAGGCGCCTCTTCCCCCCCGGGCAACGCCGGCGCCGCTCAAGGCCAAGAAGCGCTAAGCGCCTTGGAGTCTCCAAGCGCGGCTCTTGTTTGTGATTCAGTAAAAGCTACAGCTCGACGCGGGAGAAATACGCGTTACTGTGCGCACCCGTTTTCATGTTTTCACTGCTCTCCGATAAGCTTCAGGACATTTTCAAGGACCTTCGCGGTCATGGAAAGATTTCCGAGTCCAACATCACCGACGCCTTGCGCGCGGTGCGGATGGCGCTGCTTGAAGCCGACGTCGATTTTAATGTCGCCAAAGGTTTCATTGCCCGGGTCAAGGACAAGGCGCTCGGGGAGGAAGTGCTCAAGAGCGTCTCGCCTGGCCAGCAGATCGTGAAGATTTTTCACGACGAATTAACCGCGCTTTTGGGGGGCGGCGAGTCGCCGCTCAATCTGGATAAACCGGCGCGGATTCTCATGGTTGGCCTCAATGGAGCGGGCAAGACGACCTCTTCGGCCAAGCTGGCTAATTATTTAAAAAAGCAGGGCCGCGCGCCATTGCTGATCGCGTGCGATTTGCACCGGCCGGCGGCGATCGAACAGCTCTCCACGCTGGCCCGCCAGTTCGGCGTGACAGTCTACACGCCGCCCGCCGGGGAAACCGATCTGCTTCGAAGCGCGAAGGCGGCTTTGGAATGGGTGAAGGAACAGGCGGGCAACGTGGTTATTTTCGACACGGCAGGCCGCCAGGAAATCGACGAGGCGCTTCTAAAGGAACTTAAAGAACTCAAAGAGTTTTTAGCGCCGCAGGAGGTATTGCTCGTGGCGGACGCCGCAACCGGTCAGCAGGCGGTCAGCGTGGCGACTCATTTTCATGAAGCGCTCAATGTCACCGGCCTGGTATTGACCAAGCTCGATGGCGATGCCCGCGGCGGCGCGGCGCTTTCGATGAGGGAGGTGACCGGCCGTCCAATCAAGTTTGCCGGCCTTGGTGAAAAACTCGAACAGTTTGAGCCTTTCCATCCCGACCGGCTCGCGGGCCGGATTCTGGGGATGGGCGACATTGTGAGCCTGGTGGAGAGAGCGGCGGCGGCCATCGATGAGGAGGACGCGCGCCGCATGGAGGAGAAGATGAGGACGGCTTCCTTTGACCTCAACGA
>JAQGLF010000013.1 GCA_028293025.1 Alphaproteobacteria bacterium | reverse complement strand
AACGCTTGGGGAAGACAGGGACATGGGAAACTCCGGAAGACTGGAAATGGCGACGCTCAGGCGAACGAGCTGTCGATCAACGCGATCGGCGCATTGCCGCGCACGAAGGTCGCGCTGCGGATGCCGAGCATCGAGGGAAGCTGCTCCGTCGGCACTTTGAGCGGTCCAGGCGACGGAGCAGCACCCGGCGCCGGCTGCGGATAGGCCGTCGAGCGCGCGCTGTGGAAGGCGATATTGCCTTCGACCTTTTGGACGATCTGGTGGATATGGCCGTTGAGCACGGTCACCGATCCGAAGCGCCGCAGGAAGGACAAGGCCTGCAGGCTGTCGTCCGTCCCCCAGCCCCAATCGGCATAGACCGTCCACAGCGGGATATGGGCGAAGACGACGATCGGCATGCTCGACGGCAGGCCGGCCAGATCCTTCTTCAGCCAGGCGATCTGATCCTCGCCGAGATGGGCCATGCCGCCCGGCTTGAGGTTGGAGACGTTGTTGAGCCCGACGAAATGGACGCCGCCATGGTCGAAGCTGTACCAGCCCGACCCTTTCGTCCCCTTGCCGTAACGCGCCAGATAGGCCTTGCCCGCGCCCTCATCGAGCATGTCGTGCTCGCCCGGCACATGGAAGACGGGCACGCCGGCCTCTTTAATGATGGCGTCGGCATCGGCGAATTCCGCATCCTTCGACAAATGGCTGATGTCGCCGGTGTGGAGGATGAAATCGGGCTTGACCGGCATCGCCTTCACCTTGGCGACCGCCTCGATGAAGGTGCCGCGGGCATTGGGATTAGCAGGCTTGTCGAAGCCGACATGGCTGTCGCTGATCTGGAGGAAGGTGAAGGGCTTCACCTTGCCGCGCGGCGGCGGCGCGGCGAGCGCGGCGTCGAGGGTGATCGAGGAGGCGACGCCGCCGCTGATCAGGAACAGGGCGCCGGTGCCCGCCCATCCCGCGCATTGGAGCAGACCGCGCCGGTCCATAATATCGCCTCGGTACTTGCTCATCCTGGACTCCGAAATGCAGTGGGTTCGAAAGACAGGACGGCGGCGGCGGCGGGTTTATTCCCCGGCCGCGCAAATGTTCGTGCGCGCCCGCCAGGGCAGGATCGACTGGAGCACCGCGTCCCGCAGCACGAGCCGGTGGAAGAGGGCGGCGGCGGCGTGGAGCCCGATCAACGCGAGGAGCAGCCAGGCGGCCTCCTCGTGCAGATCGTGGAAGAGGTGGACGAGGGCGCGGTCGCGCGGCGCGATCGCCTGCATCGTGCCGACCAGCAGGCCGAACGGCTTGCCACGCAGCACGCTCTGCGCGAGCCCGGTCAGCGGCTGGACCGCCAGCAGGATGTAAAGCGCATATTCGGTCGCGCGCGCCGCCCAAAGCTGCGACGCGGAGGCGCTGTCCGGCAGCGGCGGGTGCACACCGCCGGTGAACCGCCATGCCAGCCGGGCGAGCGTGAGCATCCACAGCAGCAGGCCGATCGAGCGATGCGCCGCGAGCAACGTCTCCGCCCGCGCGCCGTCTTCGGCAAGGTCCCGCGCCCAGGCGGAGGCGAACAGGAAAAGGACGAGCAGCAATGTCACCCAGTGGACGGCGATGGTGACGCCGTCGAACCTCGCCGCCGGTCCGCGGCGCGGCCCACACCGCTCTTCATCTTTCGGCATTCTCGTCTCCTGAAGCCCCGGGACAAGCGGGGGCCGTTTCAACGGAGACTGTAGGCGAGCGCTCGTTATTCCCGCCGGGCCGGAGATCCGCGATAATCGGACGGCGTCGGCGCGTCGTCCCTAAAGAACGCCTTCCTCCCGCAGCCGCGCCTGAATCTCCTCGATCCTGCGTTCGCCGGCCTCGAGCGCGGCGGGGCTGGTGTGGACCGAATAATGGCCAAGCACGAGGTCGTGGGGATGGCTTGCGGCCGAGCCGAGGACGAATTCGGTGTCCGCTTCGGCCTGGAAGTCGATCGCCCGGTTCGACGGTTCGAAGACGATCAGTTCGCCCGCTTCGGCGGGCTCGGCCGGCTCGGGCAGGGCAAGCCGGCCGGAGGCCAAAGCGATCCAGGCAATGTCATGGCCGGCGGGCGGTTCGTAGCGCCAGCTTTCGCCGGCGCCGAGGCGGACCGCCAGATAGTTGATCGGCGACGGCGCCTCGATCCGGCTCGAAACGCCATCCAGGCTGCCGAGGAGCACGGATGCCGGCCCGCTGGTTTCGATCTCCTGGGGCTCCTGATAGCGGCTTTCGGCGGGTCCGAGCTCCTGGTCGGGCGGCAAGGCGATCCAGAGCTGGAAGCCGCGCGACCGGCCGGCATTGCCGCCGCCGCCGCCATGCCAGGCGCCGCCCGCGGCCCTGAACCATTCGACCCCGCCGGCGGGCAGGAAGCCGGCGCCGCCGGTCGTGTCCTCGTAGCGGACATTCCCCTGCCATAGCCAGGTGACCGTCGCGATGCCTGAATGGGGATGCCAGCCGAAGCCCGAGAAAGCGGACGGCTCGGCATCGAACAGATCGAGGAAGACGAAGGGCTTGAGCCTCCGGCCGAGATCGGAGGGGCTCATCAGCCGAATGACCGGCCCCTGGCGCTGGCCGAAGGTGCGATGCACGACGCGGCGCGCGGGCTCCCGGGCGGCGGCCATGGATGACGTCACGATGCTCATGATATGCCTCCCTCGCCGCTCCGCAGCCGCATCGCCTGAAGGGCCCGGCCCCACGGGATGAGATCGTTCAGCATCGCGTTGACATAGGTTTCCTGCATCGGCGCGGGCGCGAAGACGGAGAAATTCTCGAAATCGGTGAACAGCGACAGCGCGACCTGGGCGCGGACGTCGGCGACCTTCAGCTCGCCCATGATCAGCCGCAGCTGCTCGACCGCGCGGGCGCCGCCGAGACCGCCATAACCGACGAAGCCGGCTGCCTTGTCGTTCCACTCGCGGAACAGATAGTCGATCGCGTTCTTGAGCGCGCCCGAAGTCGCGTGATTATATTCGGGCGTGACGAAGACGAAAGCGTCGAAGGTGGCGATCTTCGCAGCCCAAGCCCTGGTGTGCGGCTGAGCATATTGGCCCATCGACGGCGGCAGCGCCTCGTCGAGCAACGGCAGATCGAAATCGGCGACGTCGACGATCTCGAACGCGGCGTCGCCCCGTTGCGCGGCGATATTGTGGACCCAGCGCGCCACGTCCGCGGCCTTGCGGCCGGGGCGGGTGCTGCCGACGATGATCGCGACGTTCAACATGATCCTTCTCCTTGATTTCCCGGCTTCCGCGGAGATAAGCCTTCCAAGCTTGCCGAAAAATCCGTATAAAGTTGAAGATTCTTTTCGGAGAAGTTGAGATGCAGGCGCCCGCAATCCCGAGCATCGATCAGTTGCTGGTGCTGCTGAACGTCGCCGACACCGGCAGCTTCACCGCCGCCGGCCGGCGGCTGGGGCGCGCCACCTCGGCGATCAGCTATGCGGTGGACACGCTGGAGGCGCAGCTCGGCCTCTCGCTGTTCGACCGCGGCTCGACCCGCAAGCCGAGGCTCACCCGGGAAGGCGAAGCGGTCGTGTCCGAAGCGCGGGCGGTCGCCCACAGCGTCGAGATGCTGCGCGCGCGCGTCCGCGGCTTCCTCGCCGATCTCGAGGCGGAAATGGCGCTGGCGGTCGATGCGATGCTGCCGGGAGATCGGGTGACGCGGCTGCTCGGAGCGTTCAACGCCGCCTTTCCCACGGTGCCGGTCCGCCTGCTGGTCGAGCCTTTGGGCGGGGTCGAGCGCGTCGTCCGCAGCGGCGCCGCCTGCATCGGCGTCGGCAGCTCGCTGCACATGGACATGACCGGCTTCACCCGCGTCGACATACCGGGGGTGCGCGTCATCCCGGTGGCGGCGCCGGACCATCCGCTGACCGAGGCCAGCGAAGCCGAGCCGGCGGAGACGAAGGACTTCATCCAGCTTGTCCTGTCCGAGCAGCCCGCGGCGGAGGGCCGCGATTTCGGCGTCGTCAGCCTCAATACCTGGCGCATCGGCGACCAGGCGGCGCGGCACCGGCTGCTCCTCGCGGGGCTCGGTTGGGGCGGCATGCCGGAGCCGATCGTCCGCGCCGACATCGCCGCGGGACGGCTGGCGCGGCTGAACCTGCGCAACTGGCGGGGCGGCGAATATGTGATGCAGGCGGTGCACAGGACCGACACGCCGCCGGGCCCGGCCGGGCGCTGGCTCATCGAGCGGCTGATGATACTCACGGACGCGAGCGCGGCATCGGCCTGACGCCCGATTGCCGCCGCCTCAAGACTTGCGGCCTTCCGCGCCTCACCCTCGATGGGGCTAGAGGAGAGCGACGGCCGCGCCGGCCAGCAGCAGCGCGATTGCGAGGGCCTTGCGGAGGCTGACCGGCGCGAACCGTTCTGCCAGCACCAGGGCGGCAAGGCCGGCGATCCAGGCGAGATTCATCACTCCGCCGACGAACAGCAGCAGCATGATCGCCCAGCAGCAGCCGAGGCAATAGGTGCCGTGCGCGAGGCCGAGGCGCACCGCGCCCGCGACGCCCGGCCGCCACAGCCGCATCAGGAAGGACAGAGGCGAGCGGCAGGCGGCGAGGCACGCCTCCTTCCACGGCGACAGCTGCCAGGCGCCGGTCAGCAGCAGCAGCGCGCCTTCGAGGCGGCGGTCGCCGAGCGCCAGCGCCATCCGCGAGACGATGCCCGCCGACACCAGCCCCGCCTGGAGGAGCGCGGCGCAGGCCGAGAAAAGCAGCCAGATCGCGGCGTATGTGAGCGCGAAGACGGCCGTGCCCGCCAAAGCGGCCCCTCCCGAGCGGACCGCGAAGCGGGTGTAGAGGAGGATCATCGGCGAGGCCGAGGGCAGCATCATCGCCACCATCATCAGCGCCCACATCGCGAAGGCGGCGCCGAGATAAGCGGGCCCCCAGGGATCGACCGCCGCCGTCGCGGCCATCGCCGCCATCCCCCCCGTCTGCGAAGGAACGGCCGCCGCCGCCATGCCGAAGACCAGCCAGCCCCAGGCGAGGGTCGCAGCGGCGAGCAGGCAGGCGCCGACGACGATCGTATCGCGGCGGAGGATCCGCTCGATCAGCAGCGGCGGCGCCGCGGCGCCGGGCTCAGGCCGCACCACGCGTGGAGAGGTCCAGCATCGCCATGTGCGCGTGCCGCGACTGCCAGTCGAGGCTGACGGCGCCGGTCGCCGACGTCTCGCCGCTGGCATATTCCGCCTTCTTATACTCGAAGCCGTTGGGCAGCATCACTTGCGCGCGGTGCTCGGCGCCGGTGACCGGATTGCGGATCGGATCGACCTTCGTGTCGATGATGCCCTCGACCGTCACCCGGCCGGTCCGGCGCTCCTCATCGGCTTCGAAAAGGATCGGGCGGAATTCCGGCTCGTGCATCCGGTCGATGACCGTCGCGAAGACGTTGAAGATGGTGGCGCCGGGCTCGGTCTCCTGCCCGGAGAGAATCGTCAGGATCGCCTGGCGCTGCTCGGGCGAGGCCTTCTCGTCGACCACCGCGAAGGCCTCGCCGCCGCCTTCGTGGATCGGTCCCGGCCAGGCGAACATGCCGACCCAGCTCAGGCCGGCGAGCGGCACGTCGCCGAAATGGCCTTCATCGATGCGCATCGCCGTCATCGCCCGGCAATTGCCCCGCGTCGGCAGCGCGTTGAATTGGCAGGGGCAGCCCCAGTCGCAGTTGCAATTCGCGATCTCGGGTCCCTTCATCCGCCAGTCGACATAGCTCATGCGAGTCTCCCTCCGCCGTCGGCCCGCTTATCGCATCGGCCCGCGGTTTTGCCAACGCGGCCGCGCGCCGGGCGGTGTTGCCGGCGTGGGCGCCGGACCTCGCGCCTTCCTCAGAATTCCTTGCCGGCCATCCAGTCGTGGACGTCGACCTGCGCTTCGGCCCGCGGCCGGGCGCTGCGGTCGCCGACGAGGGCGGTGAGCTGGACCTCGTTGCGTATCGTCGAGGCGTCGAAATTGGTGAGGAAGGGCCAGCGGCGCTGCGCGTCGCGCATATAGGCGCGCTTGCGCGCCACGGTGACGCCGGTCTCGCCGCCCTGGAATCCGAACATCTTTCCGTCTCCTCATCATCGCCGCGAAAGCACGGCCGGCGCCGCGCCTCAGGCTTCGGCGGCCTTCCAGATCTTGCGCAGCTCCTTGCGGATGGAAGGGCCGGCAAGGTGCGCGTCCACCGCTTCGTGCCACTCGCGCTTCAGCTGCGCGGCGATCTCGCTCATGCCGTTGCATTCGCCGGAGCGGGCGAGCTCGAAGGCGCGTTCGACGGTGGTCTTGGACGGCCGTTTCGCGCTCGGGCTGGGCGACACCGGATCGTCCATCTCAGCGCCCCCCGCCGGCGGCATCGAGCCGGAGCCTTGCGTAGCGGTTCGCCATGCCGAGATGCTTTTCGCGCTCCTCCTGCGAGGCGGTGCGCGAGGCGAGCCAGCGGGCGCCGGTCTCGAGCCGTTCGTAATAAGCGGCATCGGCATGCGGCAGCCGTGACGGCGAGGACGGGCCGGTCGGCGCCCCCTCCCCCGCCTTGCCGGCAAGAGCGAGCGCTTCGTCCGCGGCGGCGACCAGGTCCCCATAGCGCGCCGCCAGATCGAGCAGGACGCCGCGCCGCCGGGCATGAAGCACGCTCAGCCCCCTGGCGGCTTCGCGGCGGCGGATCCGGTCGGATCGGTGCATGGCCTGTCCTCATACTGGCAAGCGGGAGCGCGCGAGGTCTCTCTGTCACGGGATGCTTGCGGGAAGATCAGGTGATGGCGGGGGCCTAGCAGGTCGCCGCCGGATTAGCGAATCCCCCTTGGCATTTGGCGGGCCGGGCGCGATGCGGTAGAGGCTCGGCAAAAGGAGACGAAACATGGCCAAGGGTCAGAAGAAGAGCAACAAGGAAGCCCGCAAGCCCAAGAAGGAGATCAAGAAGGTGATCGCCGCCAATCCCTCCTCCAAGGGTGTGGTCTCGGACAAGAAATAATGGCCGACGCCTTCGTCCGGCACCGGCAGCCCTGGAAGAGCGAGGAGCTGCAGAAGCTGCACCGCCTCGCCCAGAAGGGCATGGGCCTGAAGGCGATCGCCAAGGCGCTCACCCGCAGCGAGGAATCGGTGCAGGACCGGGCGAAGGTGGACGGGATCCGGATCGCCAAGCTGCGGTAGCGGCGCGCCTTGAAGCGGGTCGACGTTAGATCGTATCAGCGTGCAATGTTCCCCGGCGAAAGCCGGGGTCCAGCTTCCTAACTGGGCCCCGGCTTTCGCCGGGGAGCAATCAAAACCTGGCAAGCAGGCCTAGGCGTCCGGCACGATGTTGGGCGGCCCCAGATGCTGCAGGAAATCGGGCTTGCCCATGCTCACGCCCTGGGCGCGGAGGATCGCGTAGGCGGTGGTCGCGTGGAAGAAGAAATTGGGCAGGGCGAAACCGGTCAGATAGTCGCGCCCGGTGAAGCGGTAGCCCATGCCGTTGGGGAAAAGCAGCTCTACCTCCCGGTCCCCGCTCGCCGCCAGCGCCTCCCGGTCGGCGCTCTCGATGAAGGCGATGGTCCGGTCGCAGCGCTGCTTCAGCTCGGCGAAGCTCGCTTCGGTATCGGCCATCGCCGGCGCCGCGATCCCGCACAGGCGCGCGATCGCGTTCTTCGCGCTGTCGGAGGCCATCTGATATTGGGCGGGCAGCGGCTTCATGTCGGGCGCCAGCCGCGCCTCGAGCAGATCCACTTCCGCTTTCTCCGCCGCCGCCTTGTCGAGCCAGGCGCGCATATTGGTCAGCATGTTGACGAAGACGGGTGCGGAAGCGTCGTAGAGGCTGAAGGTCATGAAGGGCTCCGAAGTGGCTGGAGCGCGACCTGTGCACCAGCGTCGCCGGCGAAGCCACCCCCACTCGCCGCAATGACCCGACGTGCGGTGGGCAGGTTACCGATGCGTAAGTTTCCCGTCACCGGCAGGAAGTGGGCGGAGGCGTAGCGCGGCGCGACTGAGCACAGGACAGGCCGATGCGCGACGAAAACATCCTCGACCGGCGCGACCATGCCGTCGCGCCTCCCTCGCAGGTCTCGGGCCTGCGCCGGCGCGGCAGCTTCCCCAGCTGGCCTTTCGTCGTGCGGCTCTTCCGCTGGTCCACCCGCAACGGCCGCGCGGCCGAACCCGACCGCGTGTCGCGCATGGGATGGCTGCGGGCGGCGGTGCTCGGAGCGAATGACGGCCTCGTCTCGGTCGCCAGCATCGTCGTCGGCGTCGCCGCGGGCGCGGGCAGCCAGAACCATGTCCTCCTGTCGGGGGTCGCCGGGCTCGTGGCGGGCGGCCTGTCGATGGCGGCCGGAGAGTTCGTCTCGGTCAGCTCCCAGGCCGACACCGAGCGGGCGGAGCTTGCACGCGAGGCCGAGGATTTGCGGATCCGGCCGGATTTCGAGCTGAATCAGCTCGCCGACATCTATGTCGCCCGCGGCGTCGAGCGCGCGCTGGCGCTGCAGGTCGCCGCCCAGATGACCAGGCGCGACGCCCTCGGCGCCCACGCCCGCGACGAGCTCGGCCTGTCCGAGGCGCTGGCGGCGCGGCCGCTGCAGGCGGCCTTCGCCTCGGCGCTCAGCTTCACCATGGGCGGCGCGGTGCCGCTGCTGGCGGCTTTGGTCCCCGACAAGGTGGGCATGATCGCGTCGGTGACGGCGGCGACTTTGCTGTGCCTGGCGCTGCTCGGCGCGATCGGCGCGCGGCTGGGCGGCGCGAAGACCGGCAGGGCGGTGTGGCGGGTCACCTTCTGGGGAGCACTGGCCATGGCGGGCACCGCCGGCGCCGGCAGCCTGTTCGGCGTTCTCGTCCAATAAGCCCGCGCGTCTGCATCCTCGGGGCGCGGATCGCCGCTCAGGCCGCCGCCGGGATGCTGCCGCCTTCGCTCACCCAATTCTGGATCTCGTCCACCGACACCTGTCGGGCGTCCAGCGCGCGGCGGCGATAGAGGCCGGCCAAATGCAGGTGCGCGCGGCGGGCGGCGGGGTGGACCGCTTCCTCCGCCCACCGCGCCTCGGCCTCAGCCCGCGCCAGGCAATAGCCCGCTTCGTCGCCCGCATCGCGCCGTAACGGGAATTCGTGCGGCGCGTCGAACGAATTGCGCAAGCCTGGCTGACCCATGTGCTGTCTCCGCTTCCGGGATTGCGATCACCCTGGCAGCCGGGACGTGGCACCGATGTAGCGGCCCGATTACGAATCGGTCATTTTCCGCCGAATGCGGCGAAGGGCAGGTGCGGCGGCAGGGCGGGCGCGGGGACCGGCGCGACGGCGCGGACGGCGCAGCGCCCGCCGCCGGTGACCAGGGCCGATGCGGTCT
>JAQGLF010000377.1 GCA_028293025.1 Alphaproteobacteria bacterium | reverse complement strand
CCGAACGAGGTCATCAGCGCCGGCCGCGCCGGGCATTCGGGCCGCGGCGCGGTCACCAGGCCGTGGGTCGCGAAATGCAGGATCCGATATTGGGAGAGATCGGTCCGGCCCTTGATCGCCTCGTCGCTGAACGCCTGGCCGGTGACGATCGCGACGCCCTTGTCGTCCTTCCCGGCGACGATGCCGGCCGCCCTGCGCAGCTCCGCAGCCGAGATCGGATGCGCCCAGGCGGCGATCGGCCAGGCGCAGGCGGCGCCGTCGCCGAGGATCGCGCGCAATGCGCTCTCGGACAAAGCGGCGCGCTGCGGCGGCTGGTTTTCGCCGAAGCCGATATAGTCGCGCGGCGCGCGGGACGGCGCCACTTGCCGGACGTCGCGGAAGGCGCGGGCGGAGACGGCGGTGCTGACGTCGCGGGCGCGGCCGAGCCAGGCGATCCCGGTGAAGTCGAAGCCGTCGCTCTCGGGCCGCCGCGCTTTGGCAAGATAGGCGTCGACGCTGGCGCGGTCGGTGACGAGCAGGTTCGGCGGCAGCCGCAGCATCGCCCCGTCGGGCTCGAAGATGAGGTGGCGCACGCCGGCGAGATCGGCCGCGGCGGGCCCGAACAACTGGTCGTAAAGGCGATGGGCGCGCGCGACGTCGAACGGATAGGTGACGATCCGCCCCTTCTCCTCGACCGAGATGGTGGCGCGGATCGCGTCCACCTCCTTGTCCAGCTCGTCGGGTCCCACGCCCAGCCGGAAGGCGCGCCCGCCGGCGGCCGTTACCAGGAGGCCATAGCCATCCTCCCCGACCAGGATCATCTTGTAATAGGCCTCGCCGGGGCGGAGCACGCGCTGCAGATCCGCCAGCGTCATCGCGCCGCCCGACACGACCCGGTAACGCGGATATTGGGCGAGCTTCGACTGGGTCGCGACCTGCGCCGTCTCCAGCGCCGCGAGATCCGCGCGCGCCGCGGCCAGACGCACGATGTCTTCCGCCGTCGGCTTCGGCGCGGCGGCGAGCCGGGCGATCTCGACTCGGGCGCGCTCTACGTCCCGGCCGAAATTGACCGACTGACGGAACAGCCGCGAGGCCTCGTCGCTGCCGCCGCTGAGCTCGCGGGCCAGCACCGCCTGGGTCTGGGCGACGCCGGGGCGGACGAGCAGCTGGCTCGCCCGGAACAGCTCGGCGACATTGTCCGGCCGGTCAGCTTCGGCCGTCAGCAATACGAAATAGGGCGCCAGCGCCCGGCGCAGGCTCGGCGAGGAGATGCCCGAAGCGGCGCCGGCGTCGACGATGGCGCGGTAGAGTCGCCGCGCCTCGTCGATCCGCCCCTTGCGGGCATAATAGCCGGCAAGCTGCCCCTCGGCGCTGAGCAGAGCGGGCGAGCCGGGATAATCGACCTCCACCAGCGCCACGGATTCGCGATGGAGCCGCTCCGCCTCGGCGTCGTTGCCCTTGCTTTCCGCGATTGCGGCGAGCGCGCCGTCGATCTGCGCGCGCATCCAGACGATCGAGACGATGCGTCCGTTGCGGACGGCGGCGATCCGGACCAGGGCGTCGCGGAACGATGCCGCGGCGTCGTCCGGCCGGCCCTGCAGGAGGAGAATGGTGCCGCGGATCTGCTGCGCCTGGGCGTCGAGCAGCTGCGCCCGCTCCTCCGGCAACAGAGCCGAGCCGCGGCCGCCGAGCTGCCGCGCCGCCTGGGTCTCGGCGTTGAGCCGGGAGGCGGTGCGCGCGTCGATCGTCAGCGCCCGGACGACGGGGGAATCGACTTCCGTTCCGGGCGGCAGCGGCCGCGCCAGCGCGGCCAGCGCCTCGCCGGGCAACTCGCGGTTCATGGCGGCGATCGCGCGATAATTGCGGAGCATGCGGGCGACGACGGGGTCCCTGCCGACCATGGCGGCGGCCCGATCGAACCGGCGCGAGGCCTCGTTGGAATCGCCGAGATCGGACTGCTGGAGCGCGTCATTGACCAGGGCTTCGGCGCGGCTGGTGCCGGTCGCTTCGGCGCCGGCGAGGCTCGAGAAGAACTCCGCCGCCTCGGCATAGGAGCCGCCATTGTTGCGGCGATAGGCTTCGGCGATGGCGGCGGCGGGATCGAGCGCGCCGGCCTGCACCCGGGCGAAGGCGGCGGGGTCGCCGGCGCCGGTGGTGGCGATTTCGAGCTCGCCCGGCACCGGCCGGTCGGCGACCAGGGTCCGCAGGCCGAGCCGCAAGGCGGAATCGTAGCCGGCCAAGCCTTCCGCGGCGTAGAGCGTGCCGCCGCGCCGCCAGCTGTAGACGCGATAGTCGACGTCGAGGCCTTTCAGCTTGCAGGACGCGGTTTCGACCCGGCCGAGGCCCTCGATCTGTCCGGCCGGCGCCGGCGCGCATTCGGTTGCGGCGGCGCGAAGCGTGGCGAGCCGGGCCGCCGGATCGTCACGACCTTTGCGCAACGCGTAAAGATGCCCGATCGGGATTGCGGCGTCGCGGCAGGTGATCGCATAAGCGCGATCGAACATGCCCGTGGCGGCGGGATCCCGCCCGGCGCGCTGGACCGAGCAGAGCGAAGCGGCGCCGGCGCCGAGCGGGAAGCTGTCCCGGATGCTGATCGGCGGCGCCGCCGCGGCGGCCGGCAGCGCGGCGAGAAGGGCCGCTCCCGCCAAAGCGAGCAGGCCGGCGCGGCGGTTCATTTCGGCTCCCCCCGGTCCTTGTCGCGGTTGGCGTCGCGATCGACAGGCGCGCCGCTCCAGGCGCTGCTGTCACCGCCGCTGGTCACCGGCTCGTCGATCAGCGGCTCGGCGGTCAGGCCGGCGGTGTCGATCACATCCGACGTCGCGCCGGCCGGCCGCTGGCCGAGGCTGAGCGGGCCGAGCAGGATCGCCGCGCTACGTACCGCTTGGGGCGTCGGATCTCGCGCCGGCGCCGGCGGCGGCGGCGGAGGCGGAGGCGGAGGAGGCGGAGGAGGCGGAGGAGGCGGCGGAGGCGGCGGAGGCGGAGGCGGAGGAGGCGGCGGCGGCGGCGGAGGAGGCGGAGGAGGCGGCGGCGGCGACGGGCAGCCGTTGTTGATGTTGCAGCGGTTGAATTCGGAATCGCTGGTGTAGCTGGTGCCGGCGCCCTTGCCGTAATCGACCAGGGCGAAGAAGAGCTGGCCGGTGGTGAACGTCCCGTCCGGATTCTGGCGCCGCCCGAAGCCGACGACGTCGATCGGCGCCGGGCTCGCACCCCGGATGGTGAGCCCGCCGACGCCGACGGTGATGCCCGCCAAGTCCGTCGGCGTGCCGCTATTCTGGACGAACAGGCTGCGGCCGACGGTGAAGCGGACGGCGCCTCCCTGGAGATAACCCTGCGGATTGATGGGCCCCGGATTCCCCACCAGCAAAGCGTTCATGCCCGGGGGTGTGGGACCGGCCTGCGCCAGCAACGTGGCAATGGTGGGGCTGATGACGTTGATGTCGTTGGCGCGCAGGTCGAGCACGCCGCCGGGCCCGTTGGCGGAGTCGGCGATGAGGATGGCACCCGACGGAGTGACGACCTGGATCCGCTCCCCGGCGTTGATCAGGAAGGTGTCCGCCGGCCCGGCATTCCCATAGGCGATCTTCCCCTCGACCCGCACGCGCCCCGGCGTCAGCAATGCGAAGCTGGCGAGGTTGCGGCCGCCCTGGCTGCCGCTCAGGCTGAAGTCGCGCAGGATGATGTCCGCATCGCGCAGCGGATCGGCGCTGATCGCAGGCGTCTGGACCGTGAGCGAAGCGCTGGTGATACGGCCGATCTCGGCGGCATCGAGCGTGTAGGCGCCTCCGCCCGCCGCGCCGCCGATCACCGCAGGCGCGGCGCCGGCAATGATGTCGAGAAGGATGGTCTGCGTGGCGGCGCTGCCGAGGGCGGCGCCGGCCTGCAGGTCGATGTCGCGCGACCTCAGGCTCATGTCGCGGCCGCTCGTGGCGCCGGTGACGATGATCGTGCCCGGCGTGGCGGCGGTGAAGCCGGTCCCGGCCTTCGCGTCGGCGACCTGGATATTGCCGCCCGCCGTGATCGAAGTCGCGCCGCTGCTCGTGATCAGCGACCCGGACGTCGCGGTGAAGGCGTCGCGGCTCGTGGCCGTGAAGTCGGTTGCGGAGATCGTGCTGATCCCGGCCGCGGGCGCCGCATGGTTGATGGAGATGGCGCCGAACGGCGCTGCCAGGGTGATGCCGCTGCCGATCAGCTGGCCGCTGCCGGTCGCATTGACCTGAAGGTCGCCGCCGCTGGTGGCGCTGGTCGGCCCGGTGACGGTGACGGTGCCGCTGTTCAGTGTGAAAAGCGACGGCGGCGGCGCCAGGGCCGTTCCGGGCGAGGTCGCGGTAAGCGTGAGGCTGGCGAACTGCACGGCGCTCTTGTCTGCGAAGATTTCCCAAGAGCCCGGCACCGTGTCGGTCGTGGCCGTACCGGCGGCATTCGCGGTCCCTGTCAGGCTGCCGGTGGTGAGCGAGCCCGGTGTCGGGCTGAAATCGACCTGGATGGCACCCGCGCGGACCGTGCCCCCGCCGGCCGCGGCGTTCAATCCTGCGGTCGCGCCGGTGCCGCCGCCGGCGCCGGTTCCCGACGCCGACAAGGATGCCGCGCCGACGACTGCGACGGGTGCGCCGATGGACCCGAGGCTTGCAAAGCCGCCCCGGCCGCTGCCGCCGTCGCCCCCGGAGGTGCCGGCGCCGACCGTGTCGCCACCCTTGCCGCCGAACCCGTCCGCTTCGACGATCACGGACGCGAAGCTTGCGCTGCCCTGGACCGAGGCGGCGGGATTGCCCCCGCTCGAGCCCGCCTGCGAGGTGCCGCCGAGGCCACCCCCACCGGCGCCGCCATTCTCGTTGCCGCCCGCACCGCCGCCGCCGCCGGTGCCGGTCGTGCGCACCGCGACGGCGCCGAATTGCAGCTTTCCGTTGCCCGCCTCGGCGAGCACGTCCGCCGCGCCGCCGAGGCCGAAGCCGCCGGCGCCGCCGGCCGTGCTGATGCCGCCAATCCCGCCCGCGCCTCCAGTTCCGCGCGCGGAGGCCAGCAGGGTCGTGCCGGTGATCGACGAGGGCGTGGCGCTACTATGCGCGAACGTGCGCGCGGCGCCGCCCTGACCGTCGCCACCTTTGCCGCCGATGCCCACGGCTGCGTCGCCGCCCTGGCCCGCCGCGATCAGGTCGGTCTCGGCGCCCGCCGAGATGGTCCCATCCGTCGCCTCCAGCGCGGCGAGGCCGCCCAGGCCCTTGCCGCCGGAGTGCGTGCAGGGGTTTGCTCTGGGTGGTCTCGGGACGGCCGTTCATGCAACCAATCGTAGATTCCGTGATCGGAATTTCAAAGTGAGCATTCG
>JAQGLF010000363.1 GCA_028293025.1 Alphaproteobacteria bacterium | reverse complement strand
GATCGTAGCGAGCGGTCCAGAATACTCCGCGACGCCCAACGCTTTCGACAAGATGCTCAAGGCGGGACCCGCTGCGAGTCGATCGAACGAATCCGGCGTCACTCCCATACGAACGGCGGCATGGGTTCGCGTTAGGAGGAAGGACGGATAAGGAAGAATCCGATGAAGCAACCATGCCATGATTAACCTAGTTCGCCCACGCGCATTTGACGCGATTGAGAGACTGGGGGGTCGTGCGCGGTCAACTTGCCGTTCGGCGCTACGGTACCAACGGGCTTTCCCCGGCGCCTTCAATACGTGCGCACACAGTAGGTCCGCAATGCCACCTTCGTCCTCAAGAGGAGAGTCGAGACTGCCCAGTGATGCGCGAATTTGTTTCGAGGCGCTAAGTAGCGCGAGAAGAGCAGACAAGTCGGCTTTAGAGCCGACCCACTCGACCCCTACCTGGCGGGCGTGAATGTGAGCTCGAGCGGGTGGTACGCCAGGTGCCAGAACTTTCTCCAACGCGTTGCTGACTAGGGCTGTCGGAGGTCGACCCTCTTTTAGTGGGCGCCGCCACTTCTCGAAGGCGCTGAGACCGTTTTCATCATCCAGAGTCTCGTCCGTATTTTCTTGCACACCAAGGAAATAGTCAAGGACCCACAGGTCCGCGTCCTTCGCCTTGTCGAAAGCCCGGGCGAAATCGCCGGATACTTTCGGGCTAAATGAGTCGAATAATTTGCTCTCTGATCTTGTGAGTCGATCGATAATTTCCGTTGGGTCATCATCGTAGTATACGATATCCGCCATCCATCTTACCCCAACGGAATAGAGAATTGTAGGGCCGTAGCGAATCCACTCAAGGGCGCGACAAATCTGATATCACCACCATACTCGTGCACCAAATTGCGGGTTATTGTCAGCCCCATACCCATTCCTTGTCCCAAAATGGCATCGGGTTGCTCGGTTGTCGACTGAAAGGCTTCGAAAAGCTTGGCGCTTCTTCGCCAACTCACCGATTGACCGCTGTTCTCCATTCTCACAACAAGCATTCCTCGAAATTCACGCGCGCCGATGCGTATTTTGCCACGATCTCCAGTGAACTTCACGGCATTGGACAGAAGGTTGGTAAAGATGCCGGAAAGTTCCGCCGGGAACATTGGCGGAGTGCGGATATCTTCCGGAATTTCGTTCGAAAGCCTGATTCGCTTGCCGGTAAGCCGGGCTTGGAAGAACGGTACGATATTTTCGAACCGGTCGCGCAGAGGTTGCCTCGAGCGCCGTCGCCGGCCTTCGAAGCTGGTCGCATCCACTAGATAGACAGCATTGCGCTTGATCCGTTCCGCCAGCTCTATGGCTCTGCGTCTCGCCCTCCTGATAGGAGTTCTGATTCGTCTAGGCTCCTCTTCCGCGAGGGCAGTGTCGAGGTCGCTAATCGACGCCCCGATCTGTAAGCCGATCGCGTTGACCTCGTGCACGAACGCCGCCAGTTCCGCGCCGAGAGACGCCAGCACTCGCCACATCAGCGCTTCGCCACCAAGATCGTCGGCCAGTTCGCGTATTTCTTCGAGGCGCGGCTGCACGTTTCTCGCGCTTTCAGCGGCGGCAGCGAAATCGGAACGCTCGATCGCCTCCAAAGCCTCTTGGATACCAGCCTCTGCCGCGATGGCGCTTTCGCGCACCTGAAACGAGACAGGCGTTTCGTGCATGCCTGCCGCGCCGGCGGCTTTGCGGCGCTTCTTGCGGTTCCGTTCAAGCTTGTTAGCGTCGCTGACTTCCTTCCGGGCGACGAAGCCCAGCCGAACGATCAGGTCGATCGCTATACGCACCCACTTCCCGATGAACTCAAGGTCTGGCCCTGGCAGGAATCCCTCGCGGTTTACTAACATCTGCAAACCGCCGCTTGAAGCTCGGTGCAAAAAGACGGCGCCCATGTATGCGGCGTTGCCCTGAATCACGAGCTCCTCGTTCGCGAGGCCAGCAGGGAGGTTTTGGAGGTCCAGATTTGAGAGGGAGGTCAGTTGGCGACGAGCGCGAGACTTGTAATCGCTTTCCAAGTCCAGCCAGTCGTCGTGCGGGTCGCCGTAGGGAGGAACCCTAAAGCCTTCCATGAAGACGCGAATGCCCTGCACCGCCGGCGCCCAAGTCCTCTTCGACTGCTGGAATATCCGGCTTTGGAACGAAGGTCCGGCATTGCGCCCCAGCTTGCGCTCGAAGCTGAAGCCCTCGGACGCCGGAAACTCACGCTTCGCGGCCTTCGTCGGAGAGATGGCGACTCGCATAAGCCCGGTTCGGTGATTGAAATCGATTTCCGCAACCCAACTCGCCGCCTGCGCCACATCGGGGATAAGTTGGTCGCCCAGCTCTAGGTCGCCCGCGAACTTTACTTGGAAGCCGGGATCGGCGGTGCGCTGGTCTCGAACTGGAATCCCGGACCTGAACACGAGTTGCTCGACAAGCGTATTCGCCGGGAGCTTCGACCAAAGAATCGGTGCCGGCGCGAGCGTGACCGCCTCTCTTAGGAAAGCGCTTTTGATACGATCCGTCCATGCCGATCGCAGAGGCCCGATCGTTAGTGTTGTCCCGGCATCAACCCCCTTTGCGGCTCGCTCGCTCACCGTAACGGCGCGCGAAGCGGGAACTTGATCGAGGGTTTCCAATCGTTCGATCGCATTCCAATCGATCGTAGCATTGATTCGCGAAATCGCTTTCGGCAGCTTGCGAGCACCCCGACGGGCCGGCCCCGCCTTTCGCGATTCCACCATGAGGTAGGTGCCTAACTTGTGCGACGCCAAGCGGCCGACCCCCTTCTCCCCCGTATATCGGCGTCCGAAGATCGGCGATCGTCGATCGCCTTTGTTCTTCGTGCGGCCGGCGATAGTCAGGAAGCCCTTTCGGAACTCCGGCCCAGACATCCCGATACCATCGTCGGAAACAGCGATCCTGCCCGTTTGGGGATCGCCCAGATTCGAGCCTTGGACCGTCACCAATGTCGCGTCCGCATCATAGGCGTTCTTGATGAGCTCGACGAGCGCCGTGCTCTCCTTGGCGACGAGGAGCTCGCCGAGTTCCTGGAACAGCTTGGTATCGACGCTAAAGCCGGTCTCTGGAGGCTTCTCGTCGGGCTTTTTCCTTGCGACCATGTTTGTCCTCGCCCTCTCCGAGCCTCGCTTTTTTATTTCCGGCAAATAGCCCCTCGCTCTCTGGTATCCGCCGCGACATCTAGCGTCGAACGTCTTGGCACTATAGCTAGGCGACGGGAGGAAACCACAAGGGTTTTGAGATGGGGGCAGCGCGAGCAATCCAGCAGATGCACGAGCGCTGTGCCGTTTACACGTCGCCGCCAGTGGCGGCTCGGCTCCTGGACATAATCGGCTGGACAGAGGATTCCGATCTCACATCCAGCGTCCTCCTAGAGCCTTGTGTCGGCGAGGGGGCCATTTTGCTCGAAGGGGTTCGCCGGCTTCTCGCCAGCTTTAGATCGGCCGGCCTCTCCTTGACCCAGCGACGGCTGTCGCCGCGGATAAAAGGCTTCGAATTCCATCCGGCCACGGCAGCTTTGGCACGCAGAAGGCTTGAGCTTGCCCTCCTCCGGGAAGGACTCGCTTGGAATTCAGCGCGCGACCTCGCCGCCGAGTGGGTGCAACAGAGGGATTTTCTGCTCGCGAACCCCGGCAGGGTGACACACGTCGCTGCCAATCCTCCCTATCTTCGCTGGGGCAAGCTTCCCCCTTCATTGGCAGATCAATATCGCGAGACGTTGCGCATGCTTGCCACGAGGGGGGATGTCGCTGTCGCATTCCTCGATCGAATGATGGAATGGACGCGAGCCGGCGGCCGCATCGCTGCGCTCATAAGCGACCGCTGGATGTTCGCCCAATATGGAGCCGAGTTCCTCGCCGATTCCTCAGCGAGTGGCTGGACGCTGGAGGTAGTGGACGAACGTCCTGAAAACCCGTTCGTGAGGCAAGTTGGCGCCTATTCGGCCATCGTTCGCTTCACCCGCGGCGTTCCGGCGTCGGAGGCTTCTTACGCCGTGAGAGGCGCGGTCAGAAGCCTTCATTCGAAGCTCGTAGCCAAGCACGGAACGATCATGGACGCCGGCTGCATCGTGAAGGTGGGTCCCGCTCTTGGGTGCGGTCACACGTTTCTCGTGACCGATGACGAAGCGGCAACGATCGAGAGGGAATTGATATGGCCCTACGTGGGCCGAGAGGACTTGCTCGATGGGAAGGCCGAGACCTCAACCCTGAAGGTCGTTGTCCCTTACGATAGGAGAGGCCGACCAATCGATATCGGCCATTGGCCAGGCTTTGCTGCTTGGGCTCGGAAGCATGAACCCAAGCTCAAGAGCAGGAGCCATGTTCGCGAAGATGGTCCATGGTGGAAGACAATTGATGCCATTGGGCTTCAGTGGCGGCAGAGCCCGAAACTGCTTTTAGCGGAATTATGCCGCGAGCCGCGCGTAAGCCTGGACCGTACGGGGGGCCTCCCGGCCCATTCGCTATACGCGATCTGGCCAGGCGAATGGCCGATCGAGGTCCTTCAACGCGTCCTTAACGGTGGTCTGCTGCGTCTGACTGCCGAGGCCGAGGCACCCATGCTGAAGGTGAATTGGTTTCGCTTTTACAAGCGATTTCTGGTCCGGACACCTCTTCCGAAATGGGGAGCACTCCCACAGTCGGAACGATGCGGACTGGCTGACCAAGATCCGGCCGAATTCTCCACTGCGTTCGAGGCTCTATTTGGATTTCCCCCAGGAGAGCTGCCCACTTAATGGCGCGACAGCCGTTCGAATCCGTTTCAACAGCGCGTCGCGCCCTTATGGGCCGTGTGCGAGGGAAGGACAGCAAGCCAGAGCTGGCTGTCAGGCGAGTAGCTCACGCACTTGGCTACCGTTTTCGTCTCCACCGTAGAGACCTCCCCGGAACACCTGACCTTGTGTTCCCGCGAACAAAAAAGGTGATCTTCGTTCACGGCTGCTTTTGGCATCGGCACGAAGACTGCCGCGGGACCACCACGCCCAAAACTCGAGCTGAGTATTGGAAACAGAAGTTTGTCGAAAATGTCGCGCGAGACGCGGCTCAGGTCAACGAACTTAAGCACCTCGGCTGGGACGTTTTGATTGTCTGGGAATGCGAAACGCGGGATAAAGTCCGGCTGAGGGAACGGCTCATAGCATTTCTTGGTTAAGCGCCAGCACGTCCTATCCTACTGCAGCTTCGTGATCTTCACCCGTCCGCCTTCGCCCGGTCCTGCACCATTCCCTCATCCGGATCGCGTCCCTCGGCGACCCCTTTCACGCCTGTCCGTGGCCCCAATCGGCCGAGCCTGTCGGGGAAGCTCCGCCGAGCAACAGGCGTGCCAGCGCCAGCGAGGCCGCCGCGCGCGCCGCCCATCCAGTGCCTTCGGACAGGCCGGGCCCTTTCGTGAAGGCGGCCGCCTTCACGTCATGGTTTCGATCGGCGGCAGGCGCTCAGCATTAGGCATCGGAGCCCCTCCCCATGGAGACGGGTGCCGATACGCGCTAAGGAGTGGAGGGGGGAGCTTGGCCCGCGACACCGGAGGTCCCGACGGCCTTAGGCGGCGGGCGATCCTTCCACCGGAACCCTATCTCCCCCCACCCGTTGCCCCTGCAGAAGAAGGAGTATTGTTATGCGTAAGCTGATTCTCGCCATGACCGCCGCGGCCGCGGTCCTGCCGCTCGCGGCGCCGACGCCCGCCGATGCGGCGCGGCGCCATTATCACCATTATTACCGCGCCCGCACCTGCCACCACAGCGGCACCACTGGCGCGATCGTCGGTGGCGGCGCCGGCGCGCTGGTCGGCCATGCCGTGTCGCACGGCCTCGCCGGCCCGATCATCGGCGGCGTCGGCGGCGCCTTGCTCGGCCGTCACATCGGCCGCCATACCTGTTGATCGGACGGCCCGCGCTCGCAGCGGGCCCCAAAAAAACGAGGAGATCGGCTCCGGCGCGGCATAGGCCCGCGCCGGGGCCGTTGCCCCGCTTGTCCTGCTTCAGCCGGACGTAGCCGCGCGGCCTCGAGCTTACGGGTGCGGCCCGCCGGCCTGTCCTCCCGCGTCTCAAATAAACCGCGGGATCGGCCCGTCCTGCGGCGTCACGTCCTCGCCCAGGTCCAGGAACAGCGCGTCCACATAGCACCAGGCCCAGCCCTCCGGCGGGTCATAGCCTTCGATGATCGGGTGGCTCGTCGCGTGATAGTGGGCGGTGGCGTGCTTGTTGGGGCTGTCGTCGCAGCAGCCGACATGGCCGCAACTGCGGCAGAGGCGCAAATGCACCCACCAGTCGCCGGTCTTGAGGCACTCCTCGCATCCGCGCGCGCTCGGTGTGACCCGGTTGATCGTCGCGCTGTGCGGGCATTCGTCCATGTCGGTCTCCGGAGCCTGCAATGATTCCGGCGGCCTCCGCCGTTCGCGCGCTGCGGTCAAGCATTCGCCGGCTCAAAGGAGCGTCAAAATCCGCTGATCAACATGTCCAGGGCGTTGAGGATGTCCTCCTGACGCTCAGCGAGCGATCCCACTTTCTCGCCGAGCTCCCTGACGCCGACGGCGGATGCGAATTGGGTCACCATCAAGACCCTGCGACCATCGATCTCGAACCACGGATTGAGCCGCGCCGCCGGACGGGGCGCGTCTGTCTCGCGCAGCAAGGGAACCACGAAGCGGGTGTTCAGATCGTCGAGCAAATTCGCTTGGCAATCGAGCAAATATCCGTCCCCGCCGCGGCGCGCATGGACGTCGAACCGCGCCATCAGAACGGACGCAGGTCGGCGAGGGGGAGCCCCTTCTCCTCGACGAAGGCGTTGGACGAAGCGATCGCCGCCGCATTTTCCGAGCGCCATCGCCGCGCCCGCTCCTCGGCGATCCGCACGGCAAGGCCTTGCTCGCAGGCGCGTGAAAGATTGATGCCGAACAGTCTGGCCTCGTCGACGAGGCTCGCGTCGAGCGACAGGTTGGTCGATCTCCGAATCGCCTTCGCATCCTCAACCTGAGCGATGTTCCTCGTCAAAGCGGCCTCCTGTATTTCATGTGCATCATATATGCGCATGACAGATGGGCGGCAATAGATGAGGCGTCAGCCGTCAAGGCTCAGCCGATGACCGAGGCCTCTTCGGCCAGCCGCTCGAAGCAGTCCGGAAACGTCTCGCAGACCGGCCGGCGCTGCTCGGCGTTGCGGGGCGGCGCGGCTGGGGGCGGCACGGGCTCGGGGGAGCGGCTCCGCCGCGAGATGCCGGGGCGGTCGACGATCATGTTGTTGATCACCGCGCCCACATAGGCGCCGTCGAACCGATAGGCCTTTTCCGCGAAGACGCGGCCAAGCGGCTCGCCGTCCATTGCGTAGATATAGGCGCCGAGGCGGAAGCCCTGGGGGTGGCCCTCGGTCGTGTAGAGATAGTCGGCCATGTCCGCTCCAGGCTATCGCAGATTCGGGGAGGTTGCGCCTGCTATTTCGCGGCGAACTCGCCCGGCTGGGCGCCGAAATGCTCCTTCGCATGCGCACGGGCGGCGGTGAGCGTCTTGAACTTCTCGTCCACCAGAGTGGACGTCACCAGCGGATAGCCCTGGCTGTTGAAGCGGGTCTCGCGGAGGGTGAGGCGGACCTCGCCGGCTTCGTCCTTGGCGATCAGATAGGGCTTTACGGGGATTCGGGACATTGGGGGCTCCTTCGATGAAAAACCCCTCCCCGCGAGCGGGAAGGGGCGGGATGGTTTCAGCCGATCATCTCGGCGACGGTGCGCCGGTTCTGGTCGGGGCTGAGGGGATAAGGCTGCTTCGCCTTCGCCCCGGTGGCTTGCGCCGGCCGCTGCATGAGCGCCAGCGGGAGATAGAGCTTGGGCCGTCGATTCGGCCTCTCGGTCAGTGTCTGCATTGATAATTCCTGTGGGCGGCGCGCACGTTGCGGGCCGCCATATTTGTTAAAAGGCGCTAGCGTCGCCTGAACCCCCCGCCGCGCGGGCCGCCCGGGCCCTGGCCCGGCGTCTTCTCGCGGAACACGATCCGTCCCTTGGACAGATCGTAGGGGGTCATCTCGACATGGACGCGGTCGCCGACCACCGAGCGGATGCGGAAACGCCGCATCTTGCCGGCGGTGTAGGCGACGATGCGATGCTCGTTGTCGAGCGTCACGCCGAAGCGGCCGTCGGGGAAGATCTCGTCGATCAAGCCTTCAACCGTCAGCAATTCTTCCTTGGCCAAGCTTTCTTCCTTGCCTGAATTGAAATGTCCGCGGCACGCAACATTGCGTCCGCGCAGCGCCAAGCAGGCTTGAAAGGGAAGATGGTGGCCGCGCGAGGCGGCCGTCAGATTCCGTCGCAGGCGACGTCAGCAGGTGTGACATAGGCGCAAAGCCGCCAAAATACAATGGCGCGCGCCTTCGCGGCGGCCGGAACAATCCAACCTGGATCAAGGTTACCCCTGCTCCCAACCGCAGAAAGAGGGTGCGGCATGGAAGCGATCGACTATTTCCGCCGGCAGGCGCGGGCCTGCCGGGACCTGGCGGACGATCTCGGCGCCTCGATGGAGAAACGCGGCCTGCTCCAGCTCGCCCGCCATTATGACGGTGAGGCGAAGCGCGCCGCCGCCGAACCTTCCGCGGCGGTTCAGCCGGAGCATCGGCCGCCGCTGCCAAGCTGAAGCGGGTTCAGCGCGCTTCGAGAGGCCGGTCGACGGCCGGCGCGCGGCTTTCGCGCCTTTCCATTTAAGCCTTCCTAAATCCCTGGCGTGTAGTCCTTTTGTCTCCATCGAGAGGGGCTGGAATGCGCGCCGCGGGAACTCAGGGACGGCCCCCGATCACATGTCTCGTGGCGCTCCCGGGCAGCCGATGAAGCACAGCGCCCCCGATCGTTTGTGGGCCAAGGCGGCGCCGCTCGCCGGAGCGGAGGCGCGCGCGCTGGCGCGGGCTG
>JAQGLF010000299.1 GCA_028293025.1 Alphaproteobacteria bacterium | reverse complement strand
ACCAATTGCTCGTCGCCGCGGGGCTCGACCAGAGAGACGTGGTCCTGTTCCGCGCCTGGTTCCGTTACCTGCGGCAAAGCGGGCTGTCTTACTCGATGGCGACGGTGGTCGAGGCGCTGCGCCGCGCCCCCGCCGTCACCCGCGCCATCATCGCCTTGTTCGACGCGCTGCACGGGCCGGGCAAGACCGATGAGCGTCAGCAGGCCGCCGAGGCGGCCGAGACCGAGATCCGCGAAGGCCTCGCCAACGTCGCCGGCATCGACGAGGACCGGATCCTGCGCCTGATCCAGGCCGTGGTCTCGGCGACCCTGCGCACCAACGCCTTCTCGCCCGCGGGCGATGAGGCGCTCGCCTTCAAGCTCGACAGTGCGAAGGTGCCGAACCTGCCGGCGCCGCTGCCGTGGCGCGAGATCTGGGTCTACAGCCCGCGCGTCGAGGGCATCCACCTGCGCGGCGGGCCGATCGCCCGCGGCGGCATCCGCTGGTCGGACCGGCGCGACGATTTCCGCACCGAAATCCTCGGCCTGATGAAGGCGCAGCTGGTCAAGAATGCAGTGATCGTCCCGACCGGCGCCAAAGGCGGCTTCTATCCCAAGCAGCTGCCGCCCGTCTCCGACCGCGACGCCTGGCTGGCCGAGGGGACGGAGAGCTATCGGATCTTCATTCGCGCCTTGCTGTCGGTCACCGACAATCTGGTCGGCAACAAGGTCGTCCATCCGGACGGCATCGTCATCCGCGACGGCGACGATCCCTATTTCGTGGTCGCCGCCGACAAGGGCACGGCGACCTTCTCCGACATCGCCAATGCGATCGCGGTGGAACGCGGCTTCTGGCTGGGCGACGCCTTCGCCAGCGGCGGCAGCCACGGCTACGACCACAAGGCGATGGGCATCACCGCCAAGGGCGCCTGGGTCTCGGTCCAGCGCCACTTCCGCGAGATGGGGATCGACGTCCAGGCGCAGCCGATCCGCGTCGCCGGCGTCGGCGACATGTCCGGCGACGTCTTCGGCAACGGCATGCTGCTGTCGAAGGCGCTGAAGCTGGTCGCCGCCTTCGACCATCGCCACATCTTCATCGATCCCGATCCCGACCCGGCGAAGAGCTGGAAGGAACGCGCGCGGATGTTCAAGCTGCCACGCTCCAGCTGGGACGATTACGACCGCAAGCTGGTTTCGAAGGGCGGCGGCATCTTCCCGCGCAGCCAGAAGGAGATCCCGGTTTCCGCCGAGATGCGGACGCTGTTCGATCTCGAGAGGGAGACGATCGATCCGGCCGGCCTGATGAAGGCGATCCTGACCGCGACGGTCGACCTGCTCTGGTTCGGCGGCATCGGCACCTACATCAAGGCCCGGAGCGAGAGCAGCGGCGAGGTCGGCGACCCGGCCAACGACGCCATTCGCGTCAACGGCGCCGAGCTCGCGGCGAAAGCGATCGGCGAGGGCGCGAACCTCGCCATCACCCAGGCCGGCCGCATCGAATTCTCGCTCGCGGGGGGCCGGATCAACACCGACTTCATCGACAACAGCGCCGGCGTCGACTGCTCGGACAACGAGGTCAACATCAAGATCCCGCTCAACCGCGAGATGAGCGAGGGGCGGCTCGATTTCGACGCCCGCAACGGCCTGCTCGCCGAGATGACCGACGAGGTCGCGGCGATCGTCCTCGAGGACAATCGCCTGCAGACCCTCGCTCTGTCGATCGCCGAGCGCGGCGGCGCCGCCGAGCTGCCGCCGCTGATCCGCGCGATCGAGATCCTCGAGGAAAGCGGCCGGCTCAACCGCGCGGTCGAGGGCCTCCTCTCCGACGAGGAGCTGATGCGGCGGGCGCAGGAGGATCGCGGCCTCACCCGTCCGGAGCTGGCCGTGCTGCTCTCGACCTCGAAAATGGCGCTCCAGGCCGCGCTCGAAACCGGCAAGATCACCGAGGATCCGACGCTGTCGCCGGAACTGCTCGCCGCTTTCCCGAAGACGATGCAGGAGCGGGAGGGCCCCGCCATCCTCCAGCATCGCCTGCGCCGGGAGATCATCGCCACCAAGATCGCCAACCGCTTCGTCAACCGGCTCGGCATCACCGCCATCTTCTCGCTGAGCGAGGAGGAGGGCGCCTCGTTCGGCCAGGCCGCCGCCGGCTTCGTCGCCGCCGAGCGATTGTTCGGCATGGACGAATTCTGGCGCCGGCTCGACACCGCCGATCTGCCCGAGCAATTGCGACTCGAGCTTTACGACCGGACCTCCAAGGCGCTCCAGCTCCACATCGCCGACATCCTGCGCAACAGCCCGGCAGCGATGAAGCTGGCCGAGGCGGTGGAGACGCTGGCGCCGGGGCTGGAGCGGCTCAATGCCGAAGTCGGCGGGCTGCTGCGCCGCGAGGTCGCGGCCGAGGCGACCGGTCGCCGCAAGCGGCTGACCGAGCTCGGCGCGCCGGCGGAGATCGCCGACCAGCTCGTCCGGCTGTTCGAGCTGAACGGCGCCATCGGCATCGCCGCGCTCGGGCGGCGGCTCGACGTCGACGTCATCGCCCTCACCAACGCCTATACGCGGCTGGGCGAGGTGCTCGGCCTCGACTGGGCGCAGGGCGCGGCCAACCGCTTCCAGGCGCGCGACCAGTGGGAGCGGCTGCTCACCGCCGGCCTCGCCCGCGAGTTCGAGCAGCTTCGCCTCGACTTCCTCTACCGCAAGCGCAGCGCCGAGCCGGGCGAGGCGGTGGAGCAATGGGTGAACGCGCAGGGGCCGCGGATCGAGCAGTTCCGCCGGCTCGTCGAGCGCGCCCGGCACGCACCGGCGACGACCGCGCCGATGCTCGCCCAGATCGCCACCCAGGCGCGGGTCCTGCTCGGGCGCTAGAGCGCGGCCACTAGCGGGCGGGTCGGGGGGCGATCGGCCCTTTCTCGTCCCGTGAGGGCTGAGGGCCCTTGTCGTTGTCCTGGGAGGGTTCGGGGCCGCCCTGCTGCTCCTCGCGGCTGCCCTTGCCGAGGTCGACCGTTGCCGGTTCCGGCCTGTCCGGATCGTCCATCATCGTCTCCTTGCGGAAAGAGAACCGCCGGTCCCCGGCGGCGTTCCCTCAGCGCGGCTGGACTTTCCTGACGAACCGGTAGCTGGTGCGCTCGAAACCGATCCGGCGGTAGAATTCGTGCGCGCCGCCGAGTTCGATGTTGCTGGTGACCTCGATCAGGCCGCAGCCGCGACCCGCGACCCGCGCCTCCGCTTCCGCCATCAGCTTTTCGCCGACTCCCTGCCGCCGGGCCGCTTCGGCGACGACGAGCATCGTCACGCGCCCTACCGGCGTCGGCCGATGGAGCACCGGCGTGATGTGCCAGCTGAGGCAGCCGAGGATATCCGCCCGCGCCGCGACCAGCACCGGCTCTCCCGCCCCGGCGAGCGCGCGCAGCCTTTTGCGCGCATCGGCGGCGGAGAGGTCGAAGCCCGATTCCGTGACGAGAGCGGCAATGGCCTGCGCATCGGCGGGTTTGGCTTCCCGGATTTCCAGCCGCGGCGGAGGCGGTGGAGGCGGAGGGGCCGGCGGTGCAGGTGCGGGCGGCCGGGGAGGGGAGGGTGGCTCCTTCACCCGCTTCGGCGTTGGCTTCGGCGGCCGCGCCGCATCCTTGAGCGAAGTCTTCCAGTCCGCCATCATGAAGCTTCGAAGATGCGCCTCGATCTCGTCCGGCGTGGCGGTGAGCCCGCCTTTGCCGAAGCCGAACATCGCCTTGCCGGTCGCCTTGTCCTTGAGCCCATAGCGGCCGTAATCGCCGACGCCCGGCGTCCGCCGCCGCGACCTGACCAGCCGGCAGCCGCGATTCTCCGCCATTTCGCGCAGCATCCTGTCCCGGTCGGCGTCGCTCATCCCTTGCTCCTTACCCGCCTCCAACGATGCAGGGGTGAAACGGACGCCCGCAAGAAATGATTTTCCACGGGGCCGTCCCTGCTGCCATGATGGGCTCGCGATGAGCGCGCCGGTCCGCATCCTCCACGCCCATTCGACCTTCGACCTCGGTGGCAAGGAGGCGCGGGCGGTACGGCTGATGAACGCATTCGGCGGCGCGGCGGAGCATTCGGTGCTGACGGCCACGCCGGGCGCCGTCTCGGCCCGCGCGGCGATCGACGGCAAATTGCGGGTCGCCTTTCCGCAGGACGCGCCGTTGCTGACGGGTCGGCCCAGCCTTGCACGACTGTTTCGATTGTCGCGCTATCTCAGGAGCTTCGACCTCGTTCTTACCTATAATTGGGGGTCGTTCGACGCGGTGATGGCGCGCCATCTGTTTGGGGGACCGCCGCTCGTCCATCATGAGGACGGCTTCAACGAGGACGAGGCAAGCGAGCTCAAGACCCGCCGCAACCTCTACCGCCGGCTCGGCCTGGCGGCGGCGCACCGCCTGGTGGTCCCGTCGGAGCGGCTCGAGGCGGTCGCGCGCCACGCCTGGGGGCAGCGGCCGGAGCGGATCGCGCGGATCCCCAACGGCATCGCCACCGCCCGCTATGCGGCGGCGCCGGCGGAGCCGATTCCCGGGCTGGTCGAAACGCCGGGAGAAATCGTGATCGGCACGGTCGCCGGCCTCCGCGCGGTCAAGAACCTGCCGCGCCTTGTCCGCGCCTTTGCGGCGATGCAGGCGAAGAATGCGCGGCTCGTCATCGTCGGCAGCGGCCCGGAGAGCGAGCGGATCGCGGCGGAAGCGCGCGCCCGCGGCGTCGCCGATCGCGTCCATCTGCCCGGCTTCCTCGCCGAGCCGGCGCGCTGGATCGGCCGCTTCGACGTCTTCGCCTTGTCGTCGGACAGCGAGCAATTCCCGATCTCCCTGGTCGAAGCGATGGCGGCCGGCCTGCCGGCGGTCGCGACCGCGGTCGGGGACGTCCCGCAGATGGTGTCCAGCGACAACCGGCCGCTGATCGTCGAGCGGGAAGACGAGGCGGCTTTGGCCGCCGCCCTTGATAGTCTGGCCGAAAGACCCGATCTGCGCCGGGCCATCGGCCGCGCCAATCGCCAGAAAGCCGCCGCCGATTATGACGAGGCGAAGATGATCGCGCTCTACGCCCGGCTTTACGGCGAAGCGATTGGCAGGCCCGGTGCGTTCGTCACCGGTTTGTCATGATTTTGCGCGCTTTTCTGCGCGAGGGAAGCTATAGGCGCAGCCGGGAATTGGAGGCACGATGTTCAACGGTTTGAAGCCGATCCTCTATGGCGGCCGGGAAGTCTGGCCGCTGGTCGAGGGCGGCAAAGGAGTCTCGGCCACCAATCATGCGAGTTCCGGCGCCTGGGCGGCGGCGGGCGGTATCGGCACCGTCTCGGCGGTCAATGCCGACAGCTACGATCCCGAAGGGCGCATCATTCCACAAATCTATCAGGCGCTGACCCGGCGCGAGCGGCACGAGGAGCTGATCCGCTACGCGATCGACGGCGCGGTCGCGCAGGTCCAGCGCGCTTACGAGATCGCCGGCGGCAAAGGCGCGATCAACGTCAACGTCCTCTGGGAGATGGGCGGGGCGCAGCGCGTGCTCCACGGCGTCCTCGAGCGGACCAAGGGCCTCGTCACAGGAGTCACGTGCGGCGCCGGCATGCCCTATAAATTGTCGGAGATCGCAGCGTCTTACGGGGTGTCCTACCTTCCCATCATCAGCTCCGCTCGGGCTTTCCGGGCGCTCTGGAAGCGGGCTTATTCGAAGGCGGCGGAATGGCTTTCGGCGGTGGTCTACGAGGATCCGTGGCTGGCCGGCGGCCATAACGGCCTCTCCAATGCCGAGGACCCGCTGCAGCCGCAGGATCCCTATCCCCGCGTCCGCGAGCTTCGCGCCACCATGCGCGAAGGCGGCATCCCCGACACCGTGCCGATCGTCATGGCCGGCGGCGTCTGGAATCTGCGCGAGTGGGAGGATTGGATCGACAATCCCGAGCTCGGCCAGATCGTCTTCCAGTTCGGCACCCGTCCGCTCCTCACCAAGGAGAGCCCGATTCCCGAGGAGTGGAAGGCGCGGCTGATGACGCTCGATGAGGGCGACATCCTCCTCCACCGTTTCTCGCCCACCGGCTTCTACAGCTCGGCGGTGCGCAACCCCTTCCTGCGCAACCTCGAGGCGCGCTCGCACCGCCAGATCGCCTTCACCAAGGAGCTGCTGGGCGATCACGCCTTCCAGCTCGACGTCGGCGTCGGCAATCGCAAGAATTACTGGGTGACCCGCGGCGACCTCCTCCACGCCCGCGAATGGTTCGCCCAAGGCTATACCGAGGCGCTGAAGACCCCGGACGAGACCCTGGTCTTCGTCACGCCGGAGGAAAAGGTGCAGATCCGCCGCGACCAGGCCGACTGCATGGGCTGCCTCAGCCAATGCGCCTTCTCCTCCTGGGCGGACAACGAGAAGAACACGACCGGCCGCCTCGCCGATCCGCGCAGCTTCTGCATCCAGAAGACGCTGCAGGACATCGCCCATGGCGGCCCGGTCGAGCAGAATCTGATGTTCGCCGGCCACTCCGCCTTCCGGTTCAGGAACGATCCCTTTTACTCGAACGGCTTCGTCCCGACGGTGAAGCAGCTGGTCGACCGGATCCTGACGGGGGACTGACTCGTCGCCGGCAGTCCGAGACGACCGGACTTGCCTGGTCATCCCCGCAAAAAAACCGACTTAAAGCTGGAGCGGCGCCGAGCAAATTCCCTCTTGGGATGGGCGCGTCACACGAGCGCGTTTCGCAATCTGCGCAAAGCCGATTCGAAGCGTCGAAAAGACGAGGGTGGAACCGTAGAGGCGGTCGCGATCCTGACACCAGGTGATGATGAAGACCATCGGCAATTTGCCCATTCGATAACCTCTGCAGCGACGCGGATCGGGATCCCGCCAAGCTCTCCGAGCAGGCGATCTACCGGCGCGCGGAGTGGATGTCAGCAACGGCTCGAGTCAGATCACCCGGTCCGGCAGCTCCCGCCCCTCCACGAACGCCAGGATGTTCGCGATCACTTTCTCGCCCATGGCGGTACGGGTCTCCATTGTCGCCGATCCGAGATGGGGGAGGAGGACCGTGTTCGGCAGCGCGATCAGCCGTGGATCGACTTCGGGCTCCTCGGGATAGACGTCGAGGCCGGCGCCGGCGAGGGCGCCCGCTTCCAGTGCCGCGATCAAAGCTTCCTGGTCGACGAGGCCGCCGCGCGCCGCGTTGATCAGCCAGGCGTCGCGCCGCATCAGGCCGAGCCGGCGCGCGTCGATCAGATGATGGGTTTCGACGCCATAGGGCGCGTTGAGCGACAGCAGGTCCATTTCCGGCAGCATCGCGTCGAGCTCCGGCCACCAATGCGCGCCGATCGCCGATTCCGCGTTCCTCGGCAGGCGGTTGCGGTTGTGATAATGGATTTCCATTCCGAACGCCGCCGCCCGTCGCGCGACGGCCCGGCCGATCCGGCCCATCCCGACGATGCCGAGCCTCTTGCCGCGCAGGCTTCGTCCGAGGAAGTCGGTCGGTTTCCAGCCGCCCCAGCTTCCGCCGCGTAGCGCGCGCTCGCCCTCGCCGACCCGGCGGAGCGCCATCAGGATCAAGGCGAGGACGATATCGGCCGTATCCTCGGTGAGGACATCGGGCGTGTTGGTGACGGCGATTCCTCTCGCCTGGGCGGCGGCGAGGTCGATATGGTCGGTGCCGGCGCCGAAATTGGCGATCAGCCGCAGCCTCGCTCCCGCCTTGGCGAGCAGGGCGGCGTCGATCCGGTCGCCGACGCTGCAGGCGAGCACGTCGCATCGGCCCATCGCCGCGGCGAGCTGCGCGCCAGTCAGCGCCTTGCCGCTGCGGTTGATCTCGGCGCCGAAACGCGCTTCCAGCCGCGCCTCGACCGCCGCCGGAAGGCGCCGGGTGACGATAACCTGGGGGCGCTGCGGCATGGCGCCCCGCTACGGGCCGGGGCGCGGGCGCGTCAACCCGATTGCGGTTGAAGAGCGCCCCTGCTCCTGCCTAATGGGGACAAGGAGCGAAGCATGCGCAAGACCCCGTTCGTCGCCGCCCTTTTTCTTTCCACCCTCGCCTTCGGGGCCGCCGGCGCGCAGACCGAGCGCAAGGCGCCCTATTGGGCCTCGATCTCGGCCGTCAAGGCGCTGATGCGCACCGGGCCCGGGCGCAATTATCCGGCCACCTGGCTCTACGTTCGCGCCGATCTGCCGATCCGGGTGATCGAGACCTATCCCAACTGGCGCAAGGTCGAGGATCCGGAGGGCGAGAAAGGCTGGATGCTGCAGCGCCTGCTCAGCGATACCCGCACCGGCCTGGTCAAGGCGGGCGCGGCGCGGCCGCTCTACGAGAAGCCGGACGAGCATTCCACGCTCCGCTTCCGCGCCGAAGCGGGAGTCGTCGGACGTCTCTCCAAATGCGACGGCAGCTGGTGCCTGTTCGACGCGCACGGTCGCCAGGCCTATATCCGCGAGGATCAGCTCTGGGGCGTCGATCCGGGTGAGCACGTCGACTAGTTTCCGGGCCAGGTTGAGATTTGTGCCGCGCCGCGCCATCCGCCGGTGATGATCGCCGAACCCAACGCGCCGCCGCCCTTCAGCCCCGCCGGCGCGGCCTTGTTCCTTGATTTCGACGGGACTCTGGTGGAGCTGGCGGAGGCGCCCGATTTGATCGACGTGCCCGCCGCCCTGCCAGGCCTGCTGGCGCGACTGTCGGAGCGACTCGGGGGCCGCCTGGCGATCCTCAGCGGCCGCTCGCTCGACGATCTCGACCGGCATCTTGGGCGTCATATCGGCGGCCCCGGCATCGCCCTCTCAGGCTCCCATGGGCTCGAGCTGCGGCTGCCCGACGGGCGCACCCTCACGCCCAATGCTCCGGACGGACTGCCCGCCGCGCGGGCGGAGGTCGCGCGCTTCGCCGCCGGACAGGAGGGGCTGCTGGTCGAGGAGAAGCCGGCCGGCATCGCCCTTCATTACCGGCGGGCGCCGGAGCGGGAGGCGAGCGTCGCCGCCTTCCTCTCCGAACTTGCGGAGCGAACCAACCTCGGCCTCCAGCACGGCAAGATGGTGATCGAGCTGAGGCCGCACGGCGCCGACAAGGGCGACGCGCTTCGGCTGCTCATGGCGGAACCTCCCTTCGTCGGCGCGCGTCCTTGGTTCGTGGGAGACGATCTGACCGACGAGGACGCGTTCGCGGCCGCCGCCGCTTTGGGGGGTGCGGGGATACTGGTCGGCGCGCCGCGCCGGACGGCGGCGCGCTGGCGGCTGCCCGACGTGGCCGCGGTCGCACGCTGGCTGGCCGAAGCGGGGGAGGGCTGAATGGCCGATCTCTCGCTCTGGCCGGTCGGCAATTGCCAGGTCAGCGCTTTGGTCGACGGCGCCGCCGGCTTCGTCTGGGGCTGCGCGCCGCAGGTGGACGGCGATCCCCTGTTCTGCGCCCTGCTGAGCCCGAAAGGGGAAGCGGAGCTGCCGCGCGGCGAATGGCGGCTCTCGCTCGAGAACCAGGTGTCGGCGGAGACGCGCTATCTCCGCAACACGCCGATCCTCGCCACCCGCCTCACCGACGCCGACGGCGGCGTCGCCGAGATCTTCGACTTCTGCCCGCGCTTCGAGCGCAGCGGCCGGATGTATCGCCCCGTCGCCTTCGCCCGCATCGTCCGGCCGCTCGCGGGGGCGCCGCGGCTGCGGGTCGCCCTCAATCCGTCCACGGGTTGGGGCGCCGCCGACGCGGAACGGACCAGCGGCACCAACCATGTCCGCTATCTGCTGAAGCCGCAGCCGCTGCGGCTCACCACCGACGCGCCGGTCGGCCGCATCCTCGACGGCCGCGCCTTCCGCCTCGAACGGGCGCTCCATTTCTTCCTCGGTCCGGACGAGCCTTTCGCCGGCAATGTCGCGCAGACGCTCGCGACGATGCTGCACGAGACGTCCGACGAATGGCGCCGGTGGGTGCGGGGGCTCGCCATCCCGCTCGAATGGCAGCACGTGGTGATCAGGGCGGCAATCGCGCTCAAGCTCTGCCAGCATGAGGAAACGGGGGCGATCGTCGCCGCCTTGACCACCTCGATCCCCGAGGCGCCGAACAGCGGCCGCAACTGGGACTATCGCTATTGCTGGATCCGGGACGCTTATTACACGGTGCAGGCCTTGAACCGGCTCGGCGCGCTCGACGTGCTCGAAGCCTATCTCGGCTATCTGCGCAACATCGTCGACGAAGCGCGGGGCGGCCAGATCCAGCCGCTCTACGCGGTTTCGGGCGAGGCTTGGCTGGAGGAGACGGAGGCGGAGGCGCTCGCGGGCTTTCGGTCCATGGGGCCGGTCCGGATCGGCAATGCCGCCTATCATCAGGTGCAGCACGACGCCTACGGCCAGATCGTGCTTTCCAACATCCAGGCGTTCATCGACGAACGGCTGCTGCGCAAGGCGGACAATGCCGATTTCGCCGCGCTCGAGAAAGTCGGCGAGCGGGCTTGGGCGATGCACGACCAGCCCGATGCGGGGCTCTGGGAATATCGGACCCGCAGCGCCGTCCACACCTACAGCTCGGTGATGTGCTGGGCGGCCTGCGACCGGCTCGCCAATGCCGCCGAGATGCTGGGGCTCGACGATCGCGCGGCCCTGTGGCGGGAGCGCGCGGCCGCGATCCGCGCGCATATCGAGGAAGCGGCCTGGTATGCGCCGGAGAAGCGCTTCGCCGCCACATTCGGCGGCGGCGATCTCGACGCCAGCCTGCTCCAGCTCGTCGACATGCGCTTTCTCAGCCCCGACGATCCGCGCTTCCTCGCCACCTTCGAAGCGGTCGAGAAGGGGTTGCGGCGCGGCGATCACATGCTGCGCTATGCCGCCGAGGACGATTTCGGCCTGCCGGAGACCGCGTTCAATTTCTGCACCTTCTGGCTGATCGAGGCGCTGCATCTCGCCGGCCGGCGCGACGAGGCGCGGGCGCTTTACGAGACGATGCTGAAGCGGCTGACGCCGGCGGGGCTGCTGTCGGAAGACTCGGACTTCGCCACCGGCGAGCTCTGGGGCAATTATCCGCAGACCTACTCGCTGGTCGGGCTGATCAACTGCGCCGTCCTCCTCTCCCGGCCGTGGAGCGCGATCCGTTGAGCCGGCTGATCGTCATCTCCAACCGCGTCTCGGCCCCTCGGGCCGACAGCGCCACGGGTGCGCAGGGTGGGCTGGCGGTGGCGCTGGCGGCGGCCCTGCGCGACCATAAAGGCCTGTGGTTCGGCTGGTCGGGGGAGAAGACGGAGGAATTTACCGGCGACATCGCCTTCCACCGCCATGGCGGCGTCACTTCGGCGACGATCGACCTTGAGGAGCAGGATGTCGACGAATATTATAACGGCTACGCCAACCGCACTTTGTGGCCGCTCTTCCACTACCGGATCGATCTCGCCGAATATGACCGCAGCTTCGCCGGCGGCTACGAGCGGGTGAACGAGCGCTTCGCCGACACCGTCGGGCCCCTGATCGAGCCGGACGACCTCGTCTGGGTCCACGATTACCATCTGATCCCGCTCGGCCAGCAATTGCGGCAGCGGGGCTTGCGGAATCGGATCGGCTTCTTCCTCCACATCCCCTGGCCGCCGGCGCGGCTGATGGTGTCGCTGCCCTTCCACGAGGGACTGGTCCTGTCGATGCTCGCCTATGACGTGATCGGCTTCCAGACCGAGGAGTGGCTGGAGAGCTTTCGCCATTATGTCGAGCGCGAGCTGGGCGGCCATTGCGACCCCGACGGGACCATCCATGTCGGCGACCGCTCGGTCCACGCCGCCGCTTATCCGATCGGCATCGACTATCGGGAGTTCGAAACCGCCGTCGCCAGCCCGAAAGCGCGCAAAGCCTTTGAGCGCATGCGTCAAAGCGCGGCGGGGCGGCAGACGATCATCGGCGTCGACCGGCTCGATTATTCCAAAGGCCTGGAGGAGCGCTTCCTCGGCTATCGCCGCTTCCTCGAGGAGCATGCGGAATGCCGGCTCAAGCTTTTCCTGCTCCAGATCGCGCCGCCGTCGCGCGGCGAGGTCGACACCTACGAAGTCATCCGCGAACGGCTCGACGAGCTTTCGGGCCGGATCAACGGCGAGTTCGCCGAGGTCGACTGGGTGCCGCTCCGCTACGTCAACCAGGGCTATGGCCGCGCGGACCTCGCCGGCTTCTACCGCGCCGCCGAGATCGCCTTGATCACGCCGCTGCGCGACGGCATGAACCTCGTCGCCAAGGAATATGTCGCCGCCCAGGACCCGAAGGATCCCGGCGTCCTCATCCTCTCCCGCTTCGCCGGCGCCGCGCTGCAGCTGAAGGACGCGATCCTGGTCAATCCCTATTCCAAGGAGGAGATCAGCGACGCCATCCTCCAGGCGCTGAACATGCCGAAGGCGGAGCGGGTGAGGCGGTGGCGGGCGCTGAACGAGAATGTCAGGCGAGAGGACGTGGTCGCGTGGCGCAAAGCCTTCGTCGGCGCGCTCGAAGGCGCGGAAAGCCGGAGCGGCGGCTGATCGCCGCAACCGCGGCGCGGATCAAACCGGGCGTGGACCGAAGTCGATGATCTCGAAAGGCTGCTTGCGCGGCTTGCCCTCGTCTGCGGGCGGTTCGGGCGGCCGCACCGTCGGCAGCGCCTGGCTCGTCATCACCACCGGATCGGCGGCAAGATCGTGGAGATAATGGGCGCGCTCCATCGTGCCCTTGCGGAAGCGGGCGAGCTGCCGCTCCTGGGCCCCGGTGAGATGGAACCGCCGATAGCCGCGGTCGACCAGGCAACGGTCGACGGCGTTCTGGAGCTGATCGGCAATCGTGACGGTGACGCCGTGGACGAAGATGTCGTGGGACCGGGCGTAGCTGAACAGGTCGGTCTGCATCGCATTGGTGGCGCGTGCGATATGTTCGATCGGACCGAACCACAGCCTCGCCTCGAACGCCGCGTTCGAGCATTGGTCGGCGTCGAGCCGATATTCGGCGAATCCGATATTGGCCTTGCCCCAGCTGTCCCGCGCGGCGGCGGGGGATGCGGTGAAGGCCAGAGCGGCGGCGGCGAGAAGGACGATGCGGGACATGTTCTGCTCCCTGCTATTGTCAATGCGCGCGCCGTAGCAGCTTTTCGTTTCGCCGCCAATCCAAGAGGCTTAGCGGTACGCCCCCGCGAGCCTGGCGAGCGACGGCTCGTGCGTCAGATCGAGGTGGAGCGGCGTCACGCTGACATAGCCGTCGGCCACCGCTTCGAGGTCGGTCGAATGGCCCGGAGTCTCGATCATCGGGCCGAGGCCGAACCAGAAATAATCGTAGCCGCGCGGATCGGTGCGCTGGACGATGCGCAGCCGCCCATAGTCGCGCAGGCCCTGCCGGACGACGCGCACGCCCTTGACCGCGCCGGGCGGCAGTGCGGGAAAGTTGATGTTGACCAGGGTGCGGGGCGGCATGGGATCGGCGAGGATGGGGGCGAGCACCCGCTCCGCCCAGGCCTCGGCCGCGGCGAACGGCACGGTGTCGCCCATCCCTTCGCGGGCATAGCTCTGGCTGAGCGCGATCGACGGGATGCCGGCGAGCGCGCCTTCCATCGCCGCCGAGCAGGTGCCGGAATAAGTGACGTCCTCGCCGAGATTGGCGCCGCGGTTGACGCCGGAGAGGATGAGATCCGGCGGCGCGTCCTTCATGATGTGGGCGATCGCCATCATCACCGCGTCGGTCGGCGTGCCGGTGACGCAGAAGCGGCGCTCGCCGAGCCGGCGCAGGCGCACCGGCCGGGTGAGGGTGAGCGAATGGCCGGCGCCCGATTGCTCCTCGGTCGGCGCGACGATCCAGATTTCGTCCGAAAAGGCGCCGGCGATCGTCTCCAGCACTTTGAGGCCGGTGGCGTTCACGCCGTCGTCGTTGGTGAGGAGGATGCGCATGCGGGGCGGCTATGCGGCGGCCTCCGCGTGCTGGCAAGGCGGCAACCCGGGCGCGGGTCGGGCGTTGACCGGGAAACGAAGGAGAAGGCCATGCAGCTTCCGCATAACAGCTTCGTCGTCGTCGCCGACGGCAGGAAAATGCTGTTCTTCCGCAACGCGGGCGACAGCGCCTTTCCCAAGCTGGAGATCGAAAGGAAGCGCGAGACGCCCGACGCGCCCGACCGCGAGCAGAAGACCGACGCTCCGGGCCGCGCCTTCGACGCTTCGGGCGGCGCCGGCCGCAGCGCCTATGAGGAAACCGATTTCCACCAGCTGGAGGAAGACCGCTTCGCCGCCGAGACCGCCGAGCTGCTGCGCAAGCGGGCGCTGCGCAACGAATATGATTCCCTGGTCGTCGTCGCGCCGCCGCGGACCCTCGGCGAGCTCCGCAAGCATTATCACAAGGAGGTGGAGAAGAGGCTGAGCGGCGAGGTCGCCAAGGACCTGACCGGCCATCCCGTCTGGGAGATTGAGAAAATCCTGCAGGCCGAATAATTTCGGCAGCCCTTGGGGCGACCGAAGCTGAAAGCCCCTCAATCAGGAGCAGTTATGCGTCGAATGAAGAAAATTTTCCTGGCCTTCCTGTGCCTCGGAACGGCCGTGCCCGCGGCCGCCATGGCCCAGCCCCCGGCCCCGGCCCCGGTCCCGGCGGGCGCGGCGATCAGCGCCGGCATGGCGGTCAAGGACACCAATGGCGACGATGTCGGCACGGTCACCAAGGTGGACGGCCAGTTCGTGGTCGTGAAGACCGACAGGCACGAGGTGCGCCTGCCCGCCACCGCCTTCACCCCGCATCAGGGCGCGCTCCTGTTCGGGATGACGCGCGACCAGCTCAACGCCGAGATCGAGAAGAACCTCGCGGCGGCGGCGTCGAAGATCGCTCCGGGCGGGGCGGTGAGCGACGCGTCCGGCGGCGCGGTCGGCACGATCACCGCCGTCGATGCCCAATCGGTGACGGTGAAGCTGGTCACGGGAACCGAGGTGCGGCTGCCCCGCAGCGCCGTCGCCCCGGGCCCGAACGGCATTGTCGTCGGCAACACCGCGGCGCAGCTCGATGCGGCGGCCAAGGCGACGGCGCCCGCGGCGACCCCCCAGCGCTGATAATCCGCTCTTTCGGGCAAAGGAAAAGGCCGCGTCCGAAGGGGTGGACGCGGCCTTTTCGTTGTTCGGCGTGTGCGGCGGGTCAGGCCGGCTGACGGACGGCCCTGCGCCGTGCCACCAAAGCGGCGGCGGCGGCGCCGAACAACAGGATCATCGGCGGTGCCGGCACCTGGGTGCCGCCGCTTGAGCTGGAGGAACCGCCCGACGAGCTCGCCGAGCTGGCGCTGGAGGCGCTGCTGCCCGACGAGGCGCTGCTGCTGCCGCCCGACGTGCTCGTGCTGCCGCCGGAGCTGCTGCTGGTCGTGCTGCCCCCGAACGAGGAGGAGCCGCCGGTCGCGCCGCTGGAGGTCGAGCTCGAGCCCGAGGAGGCCGAGCTGCCCGAGGAAGCGCTGCTCGACGAGCCGCCGGACGAGCCGGAGCTGCCCGACGATCCCGAGCTTCCCGACGAGCCGGAGCTGCCGCTGGAGCCGGACGAGCCGCTTGACCCACTGGAGCTGTGCGGCGGCTTCTGATGGCCGCCGCTGGACGAGCCGCCCGACGAGCCGCTGCTCGAGGCGGAGCTGGCCGAGGAGGCGCTGGACGCGCTCGACGCGGAGGAAGAGCCGCCCGAGGTCGACGTGGAGCCGCCGCTGGTCGAGGTCGAGCCGCCGCTGGTCGACGAGGTCGAGGAGACGCCGCCGGTCGAGGTCGAAGCGGTGAAGATCACGTTGCCGCTCGAGCCGCCGCTAAAGCCGCCGCTGAAGAAGCCGCCACCGAAGCCGAAGCCGCCGCCGCTCGATCCGCCGACGATGATCGGCGGCGGAGCGCCGCCGCCCGAGGCCATCTCCACCGGCGGAAGGGGAGGAGGAGGCGCATAAGCGAAGGTACGGGTCGTCACCGTCCGCGCGGGTTGACGGACGATGCAGGCGGTGCGGACGACTCGCCGCACCCGCTTTACCGTCCTCGCCCGGGCATATTCGCGGGCATGTGTGACCAGCGCCGGCCGCGGGCGGGGATGTTCGGCGACATGGGCCGCGCCCGCACCGATCACCGCGCCGCCGCAAGTGCAGGCGCACAATTTTGCCAAGGCCATTCTTACCGACATAGCAGCACCCTGTTCCAAGGCTTCGATGCGGTGCGGGTAGAAGAGGATCGACACCCGTCTGCCACATCTGGCTATCGGCAAAGAGAACGAACATTTGTTTAAGTGCAACAGCGTTAACCACTTTGT
>JAQGLF010000281.1 GCA_028293025.1 Alphaproteobacteria bacterium | reverse complement strand
GCGCTATGGTGCGGCGCGCGAAAAGGGCGGTTGCGGATCAGCCTGCCGCCGTTCAGCGCGCCCGCGACGCTGGCGATCATCGACACTTCGAGCGCCTCGGAGGCGGTCAGATCCGGCAAGATTCCCGGCAGGCAGGCGGCGAGCAGCGATTTGCCGGCGCCGGGCGGGCCGCTCATGATCAGGTTATGCCCACCCGAAGCGGCGATCTCGAGCGCGCGCTTCGCCGTCTCCTGCCCCTTGACCTGGCCGAGATCGGGCCCGCCGCCGCGCGGCTCGGCCTCACCCGGCACCGGCGGCGACAGGATCGCACTGCCCCGGAAATGGTTGAGCAGGGCGATGAGGTCGGTCGCCGGCAGCACTTCGATGTCTCCGGCCCATGCGGCTTCCGGGCCTTGCGCGGCCGGGCAGATTAGGCCGAGGCTGCGCGCCGAGGCGTGCATGGCGGCGAGCAGCACGCCCGGCGACGGCGCCACCCGCCCGTCGAGGCCGAGCTCGCCGACCGCAACATAGCCGGCGAGCATCTCGGCATCGATCGCGCCCATCGCCGCGAGCATGCCGAGCGCGATCGGCAGATCGTAATGCGAGCCCTCCTTGGGCAGATCGGCCGGAGAGAGGTTGACCGTGATCCGCTTGGGCGGCAGCGACAGGCCGATCGCGGCGAGCGCGGCATGGACCCGCTCCCGGCTCTCCGCCACCGCCTTGTCGGGCAGGCCGACGACGAGGAATTTGGGGAGGCCGCTGGTGATCTGGACCTGCACCTCGACCGCGCGCGCCTCGAGCCCCAAAAACGCCACCGTGGCGACATGCGCGACCATAAAGCCCCCTTTTTGTTCTCATTCCGCCGGGAGCAGGCGGGAAGTCAACTTTTTTGGGATTTAGCGGACGCGTTACCGACAAATGGGCGCGGCTCAGTGCCATCCGGCAAGGTTCGTGAATTAGGTATTGTGCCCCCGGAATTTCTGCTTTTTTCGTTCATCAAGACTCCCTTGTCAGGCATGCGCAACAGGAGCCCCGGATGCTTTGACAGCCTCCCGGGGCAGCGCGCAGGCAACTACCCCCGGCTTTCTGCGGGCGCTTTCTTGCGTGAGGCCCGCCCGGTTTCAATGACCGTTGCCGCTATCGCTCCTGCTGCCATCGTGGCACTGGCATCTCCTTCGAGTCCAACGAGCAGTTGGCAGATCGCAAAGGTGCCCCAGCCAGTGACGGTGGAGGCGGCTAGCGTAGGCAGCCCGCCAACGAGCAACTCCCCCGTGTCCCGCACGAGGGTGAAAGCAAGGTTCAGCGCGTGTTGCACTCCAGAGATTGCAGCACCTAGCGGGCGCTCGCGCTCTGCCTCGGCTAGGAGATCGGACAGCGCGTCCCTCAGGTCGCGGAGTGCTGCAAGGGCGTCAGCGGCCAGCGGCTCCGGGGGACTGTTGTGAAGCCGTCGTTCCTGTTCGGCGAGCAGTTCATCGATGCCTGCAACGGCGGTAGGGGCTAGGTTCGTGACGATTCCGCACAGCTCGCGTATCGTACGCGTTCCTGTCCAGCCGGACGACCGAACGATGACGCGAGTTGCGTCACTATCGCTGAAGCGCTCTGCTTTCTCAGCATCCGAAAGCGGCGCTCTAGTTCGGACACGCTGCTGATTTAGCGCGTCTAGCAGAGGCATGAAGGCGCTCCAGATCACCCGACGACGCAGCTCGGTACGGCCCGCAGCCTCCGCCATCACCGCGCAGAACGCCGCCGGCTCCTCATTTTCCCTCACCACCGCTGGCAGAAGTTCGGCGGTCTGCGGATCCTCCATCAACTCCTGGCGCAAGGCACGGTAATTGGAGGCGTCCAGCTTCCGAACATCGTCCACAGCTTCCATTAGCGCGTCGCGAAACGCGGTTGCTCGCACATACGTGCTCTGCTGTAGGTGAGAGAGGCCGGGATGAGGCAAGGACTCGCGGGAGGGTTTCACCATCGCTGGACGATAGGTGAACCGGGCTTTTCCGGCAATAAAAGGCCCGAGGTGCCAACGCTCCAGTGGGACCGGCAGGAAGCCGGATTGGCCTCCACCAAGAGGACGAGGAGCGGTGGCTGAGCGGGCATGTGGACAACGTGTGCTCGTTGGCGGCGCCGTTCCCGTCTCAAATGATGGCAGTTGTCGACAGCATCAGAGCCGATGAAGATTAGCACGCGCGTTCTTCAGCGCGAGCGCCACACCCAGAGCGAGTGCGCATCGCACGGTTCCCTTCAAGCGTGGCCAGTAAGCTCTACGTGGCTCCAATGTGGGATGCTGCCAAGTGTCAGAACCTTCCGAATCAGATTTGAGACGAGCCGCTCGCCTCGCTCGCGCAGATCTTGGTCCCTTGCCCCTGGAATGTCTCCGTGAACCACTTTGCTGCGCTCCGAATAAAGTTCGTCAACCAGACTTTTGATTTCCTTCCGCTCCGGCAGGCCGGTCGCCAGAATCAAGGCCGCCCGCAACTTCAGGCGGTAGGTAAGCTCCAGCTTGTTGCCGGGGTCACTGAGGACCGCCTCCAACGCAATTGCAAGCTCCACAACGGCATCACTGGGTTCAAGCCGCGCAACCGCAAGGCCGAGCCGCGAAATGGCGGTGTCCACCCTCCGCCGATCTATTGAGCCTAGTCGTTCGTATAGGGGAGCGAGACTGCGCGGCTCGTCGGTAATTACCTTTGGCATGCCGGGATACCAATATCCCGGATAGCTATAGCTGACCGCTTCACCGACACTGAACAGCCGCAGCTCATCGGAACAGACCAGCGTGCTGGTGGCTCGAATCGCAGGGCACGATGGGCCGCACAGCGTCACCATCTTCAGCCCCGTCTCGATACGATCCATGCCGGGGGGGCGCGTATCAACGCCCGCGAAGGGAAAGGGTCCCGCCCGCGCTCGGGCACGAAGGAACGGCGACGAGGACTGCTGAGCTTTGAGAATGGCGCCCCGCCTGTGGCTCAACCCCCCACGCACCTTGGCTATCGCCTCGGCAAAGTGGGCGTGTGGCGCAGCTTCCTCCGGGAGGGCTGTCAAACCCTCGCCCAAGTCTATCACGTCCGTGGTAACGACATTTTCTACGAACGCGTAGGTTGCGGTGGTGACCTCCTCTATTTGCATCATCGACCGAAGAGCGCCGACGGTCGCGCTGGCTCCGTTCGCCTTGGCGTATGTAACGACATGCCGGGCTAACGCGTCTGGCCTGACGTCGGCGCATCCCCCCCCAATCCGCACCAGCGGCTCCTTGTGCCGTTCGTAAAACTCGGTTTGGCCAAGGGCCGCCGTGATCTGTTCATGCAGGCCTTCTCCATCGCGACTGCGTGAAGCTTCCAGCAACTCTAGAAGGTTCTGTTCGTCGAGCGGTGTCACTCGCAAGCTCCATCCATGTCATGCATTGCGCGGGGCCTTTACGTCCCGCAAGCGAGCAGGTTGTGCCCGCCGGAAGCGGCGATCTCAAGCGCGCGCTTCGCGATCTCCTGCCCTTTGACCTGACCGAGATCGGGGCCGCCGCCGCGCGGCTCCGCCTCGCCCGGCACCGGCGGCGACAGGATCGCGCTGCCCCGGAAATGGTTGAGCAAGGCGATGAGGTCGGTCGCCGGCAGCACCTCGATGTCGCCGGCCCAGGCCGCTTCCGGGCCCTGCGCGGCCGGGCAGGTCAGGCCGAGGCTGCGCGCCGAGGCGTGCATGGCGGCGAGCAAGACGCCCGGCGACGGCGCCTCCCGCCCGTCCAGCCCGAGCTCGCCGACCGCGACATAGCCGGCCAGCATCTCGGCATCGATCGCGCCCATCGCGGCGAGCATGCCGAGCGCGATCGGCAGGTCGTAATGCGAGCCTTCCTAGGGCAGATCGGCCGGCGGGAGATTCACCGTGATCCGCTTCGGCGGCAGCGACAGGCCGATCGCGGCGAGCGCGGCATAGACCCGCTCCCGGCTCTCAGCCACCGCCTTGTCGGGCAGGCCGACGACGAGAGACTGTGCACCAAATAGCGAGAGGAAAACCCGCGCTTTCTTCGCTAGAGGGTCGGCATGGCGATCATCAGCGCGGCGGAGATGCGGGTTATCGAAGAGGCCCTTGGTAGCGACACCGGCTACGTGGCCGACTTTACGAATCCGTCGTTCCGACATTTTTTTCGGGTAGAGGTTGGTCTCGACATCTTCGATGATCAATACGCGGACGTCGGGACGAGCAAAGGAAAGCGCTTTCACAGCTTCCTCGAAAAGGCCCCGGACGATGTTGTTCACAAGGCTCTGAAGAAGCTCGGTCGCTACCTCCGCACCACGGGTTGGCGGCCCTCGTGGCGCTCTGAAGCGAAATACGCAGACATTCTCAACCGCTACGACGGGGTCGTTGAGCGGTTGGGGACGGGTCTTCAGGTCGCCAAAATGCCGGAAGACCCGACGATTTGGCTCGCCAAAGTCTCGATGACAGCACGCGCGCTGTCTCGGGCAGCGCTCGCCGCATACATTGCAGCGAAGGAAGGCGACGGCGGCGTTCCCGACACGACGAAGCCTCTGCTTGAGGCGAAGTTCGCCGCGCTGAAAGAGCTACTCCCGGATGAGTTCCCCTCGCTCGGCAACCTGCCACGACACGTTCATTTCGCCGAGCGCTCCGACTGCCGCGACATCGCCGAGACGGACGTGCCCGACTTCATGGCGAAGGCGGAAGTCTTCGCGATGGTGCTCGCGGCGAAAGCGCGCGAGACAGCGGGCGAGACTGATATCGTGAATCTCGTGGACGAGATTTTCAGGCGGAAGCTGATCTCGACGCAAGAGTCGGATCACCCGGATTGGCACGCCCTCGTCCTGCAATGCAGCGTCCTTACGGTGGAGCGGTTCAGGGCCGTCACCGGGATGCAATCGGACGAGATGGGCGCAATCGGCAAGGTGTTCAGCCTGAAAGACCCGGTTTTGATGGTCCCGACCGACCTCGACACCGAGACGAACAAGAGCGTGCAGGTGGGAGCGATGCTGCTCTTTCAGGGGTTCCGGCAGTTCATACGGAACCCCCACGCCCACGGGGTCACCCCGACGACGGAAGACGACGCCTACGCGGCACTGATGCTGATGACGATGCTGCTCGAAATCCTCGCGGCGGCGAGGCGCATGCCGACTCCATGAATGGGCAGAACTGCCTTATTGCGCTGAGCATGTGGGGATTCAGAAAGAAGCCGGTGAGTCGCGCCGATGCCGCGATGGCCGTGATGCCCGACGCGATAGCGTTCGCAGCCGAAAAGTGGCTCTTTTTCAGCGAGCGCCTTGTCTTCAAAGCTGAGGTTCCCCTCGCCGACCGCATTGCCAGTTTCATGGTTCCCGCCGAACAAGGCATCGAGAACAAGTTCCCGGCTCTCCGTAACGCTCCGGGAGGGTTGGTTGTAATGATCATCGCCATGGGCATCGTCGAGTCCGGCGTCCACAGCCGAAACGAGGTCGAGGAAGCTCTCGGGGTGCAGCTACCCGAACGGTAGAAGTTATTGAATAGGCACAAAGCTTCGCGCCGATAGCGAGGTCGGCGGCCAGGAGGACCGACCAAGGAGTCACTTCGCCCCAAAGGGCTATTATGATGGCGCCGGCAGAATTCAAACATCGGGCGGAGGCAAGTGGGGCGTGCGCTCATCCACCAAAGGAAAAAAGAACAAAAAAGCACCGAAAATAAATCCAACGACAGGTATCAAGCCCGTAAACCCCCATTTCCAATCCAAGCCTACCCGCGCGCTCCTAGCGCTCAGCAAAGGGACCAAGAATACAGCAACTACAGCGAACAAAGCTATTTGAGCCCATATCCCACTAAATCCCATATCGGACAAAGCGATGTCACCCAGTGCCCCCAAGAAGAAAACGAGTACTAAGACGCCCATATAGTTCTGTTGAATCTTTGGCATTATTTGCACTTTCCAGGGGTTTTTGGCGTTAACACTGGTCGATCGAGCGTCGCACCCCCTGCTCCAACTGGAGGAGCGAAGCCCGTAGAAACGCTACCTTGACCAATTGTATTACCGTTATTGTCCGTAAAATTAGCGCCGCCGGTTCCCCATGGGCCGCTAGCGAAAGAGATATCGAGGCCATTATTAAGAGCGCCGAATCCAGTGACAGTAGCATTGATTGAGTAAGTTCCTACAACGAGTCCCCCTCCGAACCCGAAAGCGGTTACGTAATAACTCTCGCCCGTATTAACGTTTTTGAGTTCGCCGCTAAAATGCGCAGGCCCCGCAGGCGTTACAATTAACGTCCCGCTCAGGTTTACGGACCCCTGATCGCATGGCGGC
>JAQGLF010000250.1 GCA_028293025.1 Alphaproteobacteria bacterium | reverse complement strand
CTTGGCGGGGTTGAGACCCTTGGGGCAGACATTCGCGCAGTTCATGATCGTGTGGCAGCGATAGAGACGGAAAGGATCCTCGAGCTCGTCGAGGCGCTCGCCCGTCATTTCGTCGCGGCTGTCGGCGAGCCAGCGATAGGCCTGGAGCAGGATCGCCGGGCCGAGGAAGCGGTCGGAATTCCACCAATAGCTCGGGCAGGAGGAGGAGCAGCAGGCGCAGAGGATGCATTCGTAGAGCCCGTCCAGCTTCGCCCGGTCCTCCGGCGCCTGCAGCCTTTCCTTGCCCGCGGGCGGCGGTGTCTTGGTCTTCAGCCACGGCTCGATCGAGGCATATTGGGCGAAGAAATGGGTGAAGTCCGGCACCAGGTCCTTGATCACGTCCATATGCGGCAGCGGCGTGATCCGGATGTCGCCCGACAGATCCTCGATCGCGGTGGTGCAGGCGAGGCCGTTGTGGCCGTTGAGGTTCATCGAGCAGGAGCCGCAAATCCCCTCGCGGCAGGAGCGGCGGAAGGTGAGGGTCGGGTCGATCTCGTTCTTGATCTTGAGCAAAGCGTCGAGGACCATCGGCCCGGTCTGGTCGAGGTCGAGCTCGAAATTGTCGTAGCGCGGATTCTGGCCGGTCTCCGGATCGTAGCGGTAGATCTTGAACCGGCGCACCCGGCCTTTCGCGTTGACCGCCTGGTAGTTGCGGCCCTTGCCGGTGATCCGGCTGTTCTTGGGAAGGCGGAATTCGGCCATGGCGCGTCCTTTGCTCGCCGCCGCGATAGCGGCAAGCGCCGGCCGGCTCAACCGCGACGCGCGCCAGCCGGTCCTCAATCCTCGACGATGATGGTGCGGCCTTCGATCTTCTTCACCTTGTCCCACGCGACATGCCGGCCTTCGCGCCGGGCGAACAGGCGTTCGAGGAAATTGGCCGCGCCGACGCCAAGCTCCTTCACCCGCCCCGCCTCGATCGTGACTTCATGGACCGTCCCGAGCCTCTTGCCCGCAACCGTCACCACCGTCGCGTCGTAGAGCCGGCCGAGGCGGATCATCGGCCGGCCCTCGAACGCGGCAGCAGGCGCCGCGCCTTGTCTTCCCCGCGGCAGAGGCCGAGCTTCGACCCCGGCGAGGCGAGGCGGACGACGCTGGAGATGCTTTCGACCTCGCTCCACGGGATTCGGACCACTTCCTCGCCGGCGACGAGACGGACCAAAGCCATCCACCAGCGCGGCAGCCGGTCGCGATAGCCGCCGGGGCCGACGAGCAAAGCCTTCACCCGCAGCGCGCCGCCCGGCTTTCCCTCCAGCTCGATATCGTCGACGATGCCGCAATGGATATCGTCGCAATCGACGATCTGGAGGTCGCGGACCCCGCTGACCAGCTTGAGGCGGCCCGACGGCTTCACAACTGGCCGCCCGAGGTGATCAGGAAGAGCGGCAGGGCGGCGATGGCGGCGATGGTGATCAGCGCGAAGAAGCCCCAGCCCAGGATCTTGGCCACCGGCCCGTTGGCATGGGCGCGCATATAGGTCTTGTCGCCGGCGAGGAGCAGCAAGGGCAGATAGGTGAGCGGCAGGACGAGGATCGCCGCCACCACCGCATATTCGGCGAGCTGGATCGGCTCGACCCCGGTCAGCACGATGACCAGCGAGCCGGCGAAGACGGCGTTCCAGGTGAGGGTGAAGCGGGGCGCCTCCTCCGGCCTGCAATGCCGCCCCCAGCGCCAGCCGAAGAACTGCCCGAGGCTATAGGCATTGGCGAGGCAGGTCTCGATCGCCGCGCCGCCGATGGCGAACAGCATGCCGAGCAAAGCGAGCAGCAGTCCGACCTTGCCGAACGGCACCGCTGCCTGCTGCGCCACCGTGCCGATCAGCTCGGGCGAGATGCCGGCGGGGCCGAACAATTGCGCCGCGCTGGCGAGGAGGGCGATGGCGAGCAGGGCGCCGAGCCCGAAGCCGACGGTCGTGGTCAGCCGGTTGGTGCCGAGATCCTTCTCGCTCCATTCGTCCTCGATCGCGCCCGAGGAGTAGAAATAGGTCTCGTAGGGGAACATCACCGCGCTGAGCAGGGCCACCGCGAAATAGGCGTAGGCGACGAGGTCGCGGGTCGGCAGCCCCTTCGGCACTTGCGGCACCAGCCCGCCGGCGATTTCGCGCCACGGCGGATGGATGGCGACCAGGGCCGCGCCGAAGACGAGCATGAACAGGCCGAGCAGGCCGTAGGTGCGCTCGATCCACTTGAACGGCAGCAGCCAGACCGTGGCGATGAAGGCGAGGGTCGCGGCCAGCGCCATCAGCGGATAAGGCGCGCCGGTCAGCAGCTGGAGGACGAGGGCGACGCCGCCGATCTCGGCCGCGCAGGTGATCATGTTGCTGATGAAGGATGCGATCAGGGTCACCAGCCCGAGCCTCAGCCCGAGCCGGTGCCGCATCAGGTTGAACACCGGCTGCTTGGCGATGGCGGCGACGCGGCCGCTCATCTCGCCGAACACCATGATGCCGATCGTCGAGAGCACCACCACCCAGATCAGGGCATAGCCGAAGCGGGAGCCCGCCTGCGACATGAAGACGAGCTCGCTGACATCGACGAAGCCGCCGACCGCGGTGAGGATGCCGAGGAAGAGCTCAGTGGGCTTCAAGCCGCTTCTCGCTCTCGTCCAATGTCTTCGCCGCCGCCGCGAGCGCCGCCGCGGAGGGCGCGGCATCGGCGCGGATTGCGTCGATCGTTCGCGCCGCCGGGTCGTTCGATTGCCTGAGGATCCGGCCCTGGGACTGGAGCTGGTCCTTCGCCATCTCCCTGATCTCGCCGCGATAGGTCTGCGTAACACGCGACCGCTCCGCGAGCCGCTCCGTCGCCGCCCATTCCGCCGTCACCGAATGCGCGCCCTTCACCGCCTCCAGCGCCGCGTCCTGCTTCGACGAGCAGCCGGCGAGTAGGGCGAGGGCGGCAACGAGAAGGCGTGACGCAAACGACATGGGCGCAAGAACATTCGTCGGTACGCCTGCGTTCCGTTCGACAGAGGCGGATCTCCGTAACGAGCGTTGTGCTATGCGTGCCCTATCTCAGTCCGATCGTTTTCGCGCCGCATGTGCTCTCGCCGCCAGAAGGCAGGCTCGGATGCAATGTCAGGGCGGGCTCTAATCAACCGTTCAATGACCCGCCGAGGTCGCGCGCCTCCGATGGCCGATATCTCGATGACCGCTATCCTTGATGCGGCAGTCGCCTATGGCCCGACTCGATTGGTTGCGCGTTAACAGGGACGAATGTCGATACGCCGGGCCATCGCGATCGTCGCCTTGTTGCTGGTGATTATGGTCGGCGGGCTGACCGTGTGGCTGTGGTTTCGTGTGCCGCGCGAGGCGCCGCCGCGCGCCCACGACCGCGTCGTCGTGCCGCCGCAGACCTCGGTCATCGCGGTGCCGATCAGCGCGCCGCTGAACGAGCTGAGCAAGGGGCTCGAAAAGGCGATCCCGCGCGCGCTCTGGACGTTCGA
>JAQGLF010000245.1 GCA_028293025.1 Alphaproteobacteria bacterium | reverse complement strand
AGCTTGGAATGACCCGCGAGCAGGTGGTCGAGGCGATCCGCACTTCGGTCGCTTATGCCCGCGGCTTCACCGACGACGTCGAATTCTCGGCCGAGGATGCGATCCGGACCACGGTCGCTTATGCCCGGAGCTTCACCGACGACGTCGAATTCTCGGCCGAGGACGCGATCCGCACCGAGCGCGACTTCCTCGTCGAATGCCTGTCGGCCGCGGCCGCGAACGGCGCCTCGACGCTGAACGTTCCCGACACGGTCGGCTACACCACGCCGGACGAGATCTACGACCTGTTCCGCTTCCTCGCCGCCCATGTCGAGCGGCCGCAAGGGACGATCTTCTCGACCCATTGCCATGACGATCTCGGCATGGCCGTCGCCAATTCGCTGGCGGCGGTGCGCGGCGGCGCGCGGCAGGTCGAATGCGCGGTGAACGGCATCGGCGAACGGGCCGGAAATTGCGCGCTGGAGGAAGTGGTGATGGCCTTGAAGACCCGCGCCGACGCGTTCGGAGTCGCGACCGGAATCGACACGACCAGGATCATGGCCGCGAGCCGCACGCTCGCCCAGGTCACCAACACGCCGGCGCCGCGCAACAAGCCGATCGTCGGCACCAACGCCTTCGCCCATGAAGCGGGCATCCACCAGCACGGCATCCTGCAGGACCGCTCGACCTACGAGATCATGCACGCCGAGGATGTCGGGCTGAGCACCGACGGCATCGTGCTGGGCCGGCATAGCGGCCGCCACGCGCTGGCGGCGCGCGCTCTGGCGCTCGGCTATGTGCTCGAAGGGCCGAAGCTGGACCGCGCCTTCGCCGCCTTCCGCGTGCTGGCGGACGAGGTCGGCATCGTCGACACCGCCCGCCTGCTCGCCGTCCTCGCCGAGCTGGAGACGGGCCGGCCGCAGCGGCTGTGGAAATTGTCCAAGGTCGACATCCGCGCGCCGGTCTCGGACAAGGCCTGGCCGGTCGCGCGGGTCGAGCTCGACCATGGCGAGCGCGGCCGGGTCACCGACATCGCCTCGGCGCCGGGCGCGCTCGACGCCGCCTTCGCCGCGGTCAGCCAGATGATGCGCGTCCCGGCCAAGGTCGAGACGCTGGAGATGCAATATCTCGCCGCCGATCCCGGGGAGCCCAATGTGGACGGGCCGGACGGGGACGGCCAGGACGCGAACGACCAGGGGGCGAGCGTCCTCGTCGAGATGACGATCGACTGCGAGGGCGAGATCTTCGCCGGCCGGGCGCGGGCGCGCGACATCCTGCCCTGCTGCGTCTCCGCCTTCATCGACGCCGCCGGCAATGCCGAGGCGGTCCGCGCGCTGCGCGCCGCGCCGCCCGCCGCGATCCGCGCCGCCTGAACCGAAGGAACGACAATTGCCCAACATCGTCCTGCTGCCCGGCGACGGCATCGGCCCCGAGGTCATTGCCGAGGCGGTGAAATGCCTCGCATTGCTGTCGGACGCCTGCGACCTCGGCCTCCGCTTCGAGACGCATGCGATCGGCGGCGCCGCGATCGACGCCTGCGGCGATCCGCTGCCGCCGGCGACGCTCGCCGCCTGCGAGCGCGCCGACGCGATCCTGCTCGGCGCGGTCGGCGGGCCGAAATGGGACACGGCCGGGACGCGGCCCGAGGCGGGCTTGCTCGGCCTGCGCTCCGGCCTCGGCCTCTACGCCAATTTGCGCCCGGCGCGGGTGATTGCCGGGATGGAGCATTTGTCGCCGCTCAAGGCGAAGATCGCGGCCGGCGCGGACGTGCTGGTGGTCCGCGAGCTGACCGGCGGCCTCTATTTCGGCGACAAGACCCAGGACGAGGACAATGCCTCCGACCTCTGCGCTTATTCGCGGGTCGAGGTCGAGCGGATCGCCCATGTCGCCTTCCAGGCGGCGCGGCGCCGCCGCCACAAGGTCACCTCGGTCGACAAGGCGAACGTGCTGGCGACCTCCCGCCTGTGGCGCAAGACGGTTGAGGCGGTGGCGCCGCACTATCCCGACGTCGCGCTCGACCATCTCTATATCGACGCGGCGGCGATGGCTTTGGTCACCCATCCGTCGCGCTTCGACGTGATCCTGACCGAGAACATGTTCGGCGACATCCTCTCCGACCAGCTCTCGGCGATCGGCGGCTCGATCGGCCTGCTCGCTTCGGCCAGCGCCGGCGATGAGGGCGCTCTTTTGTTCGAGCCGATCCACGGCTCGGCGCCGGACCTGGTCGGCCGCGACGTCGCCAATCCGGCCGGCGCCATCGCCAGCGCGGCGATGCTGCTCGATCTGGCGCTGGAGCTGCCGGAGGAAGCGAACATGCTCCACCGCGCCCTCGAAGCGGCCCTGGTCGAAGGCTGCCGCACCGCCGATCTCGACGGCGACCATGGCTGCGCCGCCTTCGGCGACCGCGTCCGCGAGATCCTGAAGGCGCGGGTGATCCACCACAATGCGATGGTCGAGCTGATCGCGATGAACCGGGGTTGCTGCGCGTGAGCCGGGCGCCCCGCACGCTCTACGAGAAGATCTGGGATTCGCACGTCGTCGAGCGGGCCGAGGACGGCACCTGCCTGCTCTATATCGACCGGCACCTCGTCCACGAAGTGACCTCGCCCCAGGCCTTCGAAGGGCTGCGGCTGGCCGGGCGTCCGGTGCGGCGGCCCGACCTGACGCTGGCCGTCGCCGACCATAATCTGCCAACGACGAAACGGGTGGACGCGAACGGAATGCGCCTGCCGATCGCCGATCCCGAGAGCGCCGGACAGCTCGCGGCGCTGGAGGCGAACGTCGCCGAATTCGGCGTGCCCTATCTCGACGCCGATGCGGCCGAGCAGGGCATCGTCCACGTCGTCGGGCCGGAGCAGGGCTTCACTTTGCCGGGCACGATTCTGGTCTGCGGCGACAGCCACACCGCGGCGCATGGCGCGCTCGGCGCGCTCGCCTTCGGCATCGGCACCAGCGAGGTCGAGCACGTCCTCGCCACCCAGAGCCTGCAGCTGAAGCCGTCGAAGACAATGGAGGTCCGCGTCGACGGGAGCCTCGGCTTCGGCGTCTCGCCCAAGGACCTGATCCTGTTCATCATCGGCCGGATCGGCGCCGGCGGCGGCACCGGCCATGTCATCGAATATCGCGGCGAGGCTTTCGCGGCGATGAGCGTCGAGGGGCGGCTCACCATCGCCAACATGTCGATCGAAGCCGGGGCCCGTTCCGGCCTGTTCGCGCCCGACGACAAGACCTTCGCTTATCTGAAGGGCCGGCCGATGGCGCCGCACGGCGAGGAATGGGAGCGGGCCGTCGCCGCGTGGAGAGATCTCGCGACCGACGCGGGCGCCCGCTTCGACCGCAGCATCCGCTTCGACGCGCGGGAGGTGGCGCCGATCGTCAGCTGGGGCACCAGCCCGGAGGACGTGGCGCCGATCACCGCGTCCGTGCCCGAGCCGGACAGCTTCGCCGACCCCGAGCGCCGCGCGGCGGCGCGCAAGGCGCTCGCTTATATGGGCCTCGTCGCCGGCCAGAAGCTGCAGGACGTTGCCGTCGAGCATATCTTCATCGGCAGCTGCACCAACAGCCGCATCGAGGATCTGCGTGCAGCGGCTGACGTGATGCGCGGCCGCAAGGTCAGCGCCTCGATCAGGCAGGCTTTGGTCGTGCCGGGCTCGGGCCTGGTCAAGCGCCAGGCCGAGGCGGAAGGGCTGGACCGCATCTTCACCGAGGCGGGCTTCGACTGGCGCGAGCCGGGCTGCTCGATGTGCCTCGCCATGAACCCGGACAAGGTGCCGCCGCAGGGGCGCTGCGCCTCCACCTCCAACCGCAATTTCGTCGGCCGCCAGGGTCCGGGCGCCCGCACCCATCTGCTCTCGCCGGCGATGGCCGCGGCCGCGGCGGTGACCGGCCGCCTTGCCGACGTCCGTGAGCTGATCCGGTCATGAAGGCGGTGACCCGCATCCAGGGCCGCGCCATCCCGTTCGGCCGCCGCAACGTCGATACCGACGTCATCATCGGCGCCGGCCATCTGAAGACGATCACCCGTATCGGCCTCGGCCGCCACGCCTTCGAGACGGTACGCGCCGAGCCGGGCAACGTCTTCGACGATCCCGCTTTCGCCGGCGCGCCGATCCTGATCGCCGGCGATAATTTCGGCTGCGGCTCGAGTCGCGAGCATGCCGCCTGGGCGCTCGCCGACATGGGAATCGAAGCGGTGATCGCGCCCGGCTTCTCCGACATCTTCGCCGGCAATGCCTTTCGCAACGGCATCGCCGCCATCGTCCTGCCGCAGCGCGCGGTCGACCGGCTGCTCGTGGTGGCCGCGGACCATATGCTGACGGTCGACCTGCACATAATGACGGTCGCTTCGCCGGCCGGCGACCTCTATCATTTCGAGATGGACGCCTTCCGCCGCGAATGCTTGATGGCCGGGCATGACGAGATCGCGCTGACGCTTGCCCGCGAGCCTGCGATCCGCGCCTACGAGCTTCGGACCGGCACATGAGCAACGGCCTTCCTCCCGCCCAGGGTCTCTACGACCCCCGCAACGAGAAGGATGCCTGCGGCCTCGGCTTCATCGCCAACATCAAGGGCGTGCGCTCGAACGAGATCATCCGCGACGGCCTGCAGATCCTCGCCAATCTCGACCATCGCGGCGCGGTCGGCGCCGATCCTCTGATCGGCGACGGCGCCGGCTGCCTGATCCAGATCCCCGACGCTTTGTTCCGTCACTGGGCCGAGGGCAATGGCGTCGCGCTGCCGCCGCCCGGCGATTATGCGGTGGCGATGTGCTTCCTGCCGCGCGACGCCGAGAGCCGGCAGGCGGCGATCGCCCGGCTCGAACGCTATGTCGAGGTCGAGGGCCAGATCCTGCTCGGCTGGCGCGACGTGCCGGTCGATCCGGCCGGCATGAGCCCGACCATCGCCGCCGCCATGCCGGTCATCCGCCAGGCGATCGTCGCCCGCGGCGAGCGGGTGCGGGACCAGGATGCGTTCGAGCGCAAATTGCTCACCATCCGCAAGCAGACCCAGAATCCGCTGAACGAGCTTGCCGAGAAGAGCCATCTTCCCGGCCTCGCCGAATTCTACATCCCGTCCTTCTCCAGCCGCACCCTGATCTACAAGGGGCTGCTGCTGGCGACCCAGGTCGGCGGCTTCTACCGCGACCTCGCCAACCCGCTGACCAAATCGGCTCTGGCCCTGGTCCACCAGCGTTTCTCGACCAACACCTTCCCGTCGTGGAAGCTCGCCCACCCGTTCCGCTTCATCGCCCATAACGGCGAGATCAACACGGTGCGCGGCAACGTGAACTGGATGAACGCGCGGCGCCGCACGCTCGAATCGCCGCTGCTCGGGGCCGATCTCGACAAGATGTGGCCGCTCATCCCGCACGGCCAGTCGGACACGGCGAGCCTCGACAAT
>JAQGLF010000241.1 GCA_028293025.1 Alphaproteobacteria bacterium | reverse complement strand
AAGCGGCGCATCGGATTCGCACGCCGTCATGCCGGGATGACGTTCACTTGACGGGCGGGTGACCTAGAACCCCACCTTCAGTCCGACGAAGCCGCCTTTGTCGTTGCCGCCCTGGCGGCTGAAGGCGGTGCTGCCCTGGACCTGGAGCGAGATCGCGCCGCCGAGCGCGAGGCTGGCGCCGGCGGTGACGCGGCCGTGGGTGTCGCGCGGACGGCGCGGCTCGACGAAGCTGTTGACGATCGTCGGTGCGGCGGTCTCGGAATAACGGACGATGCGGCCGTCGCCCTGCAGCTCCCGTTCCGCCGTCACCGCCGCATAGGGGCTGATCGCGAGGCCGCCGGAATTGAAGCTCCCGCGCAGCTCGACCCCGGCGCTGCCGAGCAGCGAATCCGCCTTTTGCGAGCCGACGTTCAGCGTCAGCACCGGATCGCCGGTCTCGGTATAGCCGTCGACCTTGGCCCGCGCATAATCGACCGCCACGACCGGGCCGATGCGAAGGCCGCCGGCGCCGACCAGGAAGCCCGCTTTGCCGCCGGCGGTGATCGCGGTGCCGTTCGGGCGCGAATGGATCGTGTCGATCACCGCGCTGCGGTTGATCCGGTAGCGCAGCCAGCCATAGCCGGCATAGCCCTGGACGAAGGCGCCGCCACCCGACCAGCCGGCATAGGCGCCGGCCTGCCAGGCATGGGCGCTGAGGTTGCCCGTCCCGGTCACCAGATCCGCTTTGGCCCGCGAATAGTCGACCGCAAGGCCGAGCACCGCGCCCGATCCTTCATATTCCAGCCCCGCCGTCCCGCCGATTGTGTCGAGCTTGTAGGGATCGCTGGTCAGCGTGCGCGCATAGTCGCGGCTGGCGCCGTGGCCGAGGACGTAAAAGTGGATGCCGCTCTGCGCCGCGCCGCGCGACAGATCGAGCCGGCCGGAGAGGGTCGAACCGAACGAGCCAGCCGACTGCAGCCCGGCCTCGGTCTGCGCCTGGAGCTGGAGCGGCGCGTCGAGCTGGCGCACCGCATAGCGGCCGACGATGGCGAAGCCGGCGGAGGTGAGGTGGAGCTGGTCGACATAGAAGAGGAATTTGTCGAGCAGCTCGGGATTGGTGGTGACGCAGGCGACCGGGCAGGCGCCGGCGCTCTGCAGGCCGAAGGCGGACAGGTTGGCAGCGACGACGTCGCCGATCTTGTTGAGATCGAGATAGTTCACGATCACGCCCTGGTTCGCGAAATTGGCGAGCGAGGCCTGCATGCCGGTGTTGAAGGTGGTCGAATAGAGGGTCCCGACCTGGGCGATGGCGAGGCCCTGCACCTCGGGCAAGCGGCCGACGTCGCCGGCAAGATAGGTGATGTTGCGCGCGCCGGCATTGACCAGGGCGGTGAGGCCCGCCGTCGCCTCGCCGACCTTGACCTGCGCCTGACCCGGGGCGCCGGCGACGAGCGTCGCCAGCTGGGCGCTGGTCGGGGTCAGGCCGAGGCCCCGCTCGAAAGCGCGCGCGTCGTTGCCGCCGATCGAGATGACGAGCAGGTCGTTGGGATCGAAGCGGCCGGTGACCCGCGGGAAGGCGGCGGGGCCGCCGCCGGCGAGGAAGGACTGATATTCGGTGACGAAGCCGCCGCCGATGCCGTTGATGTTGCCGTTATTGGTGAAGGCGCCGCCGATCGCGAAATTGTCGTCGCGCACCCCGAGGAGCTGCGACATGGTGTCGACGAAATTGCTGCCGTTGGAGAAGCGGCCGCTGGCATAGACCGAGGGCCGGGGGATGCCGGTCAAGGCGAAGAAATTGCCGGTGTCCGCATAGCTGTCGCCGAAAGCGACGATCCGCGTCACCGTCTGCGCCGAAGCGGGCGCCGATCCCAGCCCCGCCGCCGCAGCCGCCATCGCCGACGCGCAAAGCAGCCTGATTGCCGATTTCCTCATATTCCCCTCCCCTTGCCGGTCCGCCCCCGCGCGGCCGGTGCTTCGGTCAAGGAATGCGCCGAGCGCGGCTTACTGACAAGAGTGTAAAGCGGTCGGTTCGGCTTTTCCCCCACTCGGATCGTCTCTAAGGCGGCGGCTCCTTCAGCGCGGAGACGAGCATCCATGTGCGGCATTGCGGGCTGGTACCGGCGCGGCGGCAGGCCCGTCCCGCAAGCCGCGATCGAAGCCCAGTGCGCCGCCATCTTCCACCGCGGTCCCGACGAGGGCGGGCTGCTGGTCGAGGGCGATTTCGGCTTCGGCATGCGTCGCCTCAGCATCCAGGACGTCGCCCACGGCCACCAGCCTATGACGACGCCGGACGGCCGCTTCGCGATCGTCTTCAATGGCGAGATCTACAACCATCTCGACCTGCGGCCGGATTTGGAGGCGGCGGGCTGGCGCTTCGCCACCCATTGCGACACCGAGACAGTGCTGGCCGCCTTCGCCCTGCGCGGCAACGACGCCTGGCCATTGCTCGAAGGCATGTATGCCGCCGCCTTGTGGGACCGGCGGGAGCGCCGGCTGACCCTTGCCCGCGACCCGCTCGGCATCAAGCCGCTCTACATCTCCGAGCAGCAGGACGGCCTCTCCTTCGCCTCCGAGCTGAAGGCGTTGACCCTCCTCCCCGACCATAGGTTCGACGTGGACGACCGGGCGGTGCACGATTTCTTCAGCTACGGCCATGTCCGCCGCCCCCGCTCCATCTACCGCCAGGCGCGGCAGCTCGATCCCGGCCACTGGCTGGAATTGGGGCCGGAGGGGGCGGCAAGGACCGGCTGCTTCTGGCGCCCCCGCCTCCGCGTCGAGCAAAGCGTGCCCGAGGCCGAATGGGTCGAGCGGATGCGCGCGATGCTGCTCGGCGCGGTCGGGCGCCACATGCTGTCCGACGTGCCGGTCGCCTCCTTCCTTTCCGGCGGCGTCGATTCCTCGGCGGTGACGGCGGCGATGGTCCGCACCTCCGATCAACCGATCAAGGCCTTCACCATCGGCTATCCCGGCGCCCGCATCGACGAGACCGCCGCCGCCGCCGAGGTCGCCCGCCATCTCGGCGTCGAGCATATCGTGCGGCCGGTCGCGCTCGAAGAGGCCGCCGCGATCCTGCCCATCGTCCAAAGCTGCTACGACGAGCCCTTCGCCCCCGACGCGGCGATCCCGACCTGGTATCTCTCGAAGCTCGCCGCCGAGCATGTGAAGGTCGTATTGTGCGGCGAAGGCGGCGACGAATTGTTCGCCGGCTACAACCGCCACCGCAACGCCAGGAACGTGCAGCGCTGGCGGCCGCTGCTGCGGGCGCTCGGGCCGGTGGCCGGGCTCCTCCACCCGCACGGCCGGCGCGCCGCCGAATATGCCCGGCTGCCCGACGGCTATCAGCAATTCTTCGCCGGCACCCAGCTCAGCAGCGCGGCGCTCAGGCGGCGCCTCTACACGCCCTCTTTCCTCCGCGAGCAGGAGGAATTGCACGGCCTCGCCGAACAGGAATGCGAATATGCGCCGCTCTTCGACCCGGCGGCGAAGGACCCGCTCGAACAGTTCCTCCTCGCCGACCTGACCATCAGCCTGCCCTCGGCGATGCTGCCCCGGCTCGACCGGGCGAGCATGGCCCATTCGCTCGAGGCCCGCGTCCCCTTCCTCTCGCACGTCATGGTCGACTGGTCGCTGACCCTGCCGCTCGACATGAAGCTCCACGGCAGCATCGGCAAATACGTGCTCCGCCGCGCCGTCGCCGACTGGCTGCCGCCCTCGGTGATGCGGCGGCCCAAGCAGGGCTTCCAGATGCCGCTGTGCGCCTGGTTCCGCGGCGGCCTCGGCGGCTTCACCGAAACGATCTGGAACGACAGCGGCGCGGCCCAGGCCGGCTATCTCGAGCCCAATGCCGTCGCCGGCCTTCTCGCCGAGCACCGAAGCGGCCGCGCCGACCACGGCCGCATGCTCTACGCGATCGCCATGTTCAGCTGCTGGTGGACGGAGCGGAAGCGGGGGTGAGGAAGGCGCCGGTCCCTCGTCGCCCGGCCGGAAGACGCGGCAGGCGGCGAATATAATTCGCTGTTCCGCTTGCGAAAAGATGCTCTAGAACCCTCGCCACATGCTCGGCGCTTCGCTTCTTCTCGCTCTTCGCGAAATCCGTCGGCACCTGCTCCGGTCGATCCTGACCGTGCTCGGCATCGTCATCGGCGTCGCGGCAGTGATCACGATGGTGACCGTCGGCCGGGGCGTCACCGCCTCCGTGCAGAGCCAGATCGCTTCCCTCGGCGCGAACACGTTGATCGTCATCCCCAATGCCGGCGGCCGGCAGGCGGGCAGCGCGCCGCCCCGCGCGTTCACCGAACAGGACGTCGCCGTCATCCGGGAGCAGATCGGGGGCATCAAGGCGGTGTCGGGTCAGGCCAACTCGTCCGCCACCGCCACCGCCGACGGCATTAACTGGCAGACCACGGTCACCGGCACGACCGACGACGGCATCGCCATCCAGGCGATGGTCATGGCCGCCGGACGGACCTTCACCGCCGACGAGGAGGCGGCCGGCAAGAGCGTGTGCATCATCGGCGAAACCGTCCGCAAGAATCTGTTCGCCAATGTCGATCCGCTCGGCCGCCAGTTGCGCATCGGCAAGCTTTCCTGCCCGATCATCGGCCAGCTCAAGGCGCGCGGTCAGGGCGGCCCGGGCGGCAACGACCAGGACGACGTTGTGCTGATGCCGCTGCACACCGTCCAGCGGAACCTGCTCGGCACCACCGACATCCACTGGATGGTGATCGGGGTGAACCCGGTCTACGACAACCAGATCGTCAGCGCCGACCTCGAGCGGCTGCTTCGCGAGCGGCGCCACCTCGCCGGCGGACAGAGCGAGGATTTCCGGATCATCGACCTGAAGCAGATTTCGGACACGGTGTCCGGCACCCTGGCGGTGATGACCGCTTTGGTCGCGGCGATCGCCTCGATCTCGCTGATCGTCGGCGGGATCGGGATCGTCAACATCATGCTCGTCTCGGTGACGGAGCGGACGCGGGAGATCGGCATCCGGCTCGCGATCGGGGCCCTCGCAAGAGAAGTGCGGCTGCAATTCCTGACCGAGGCGGTGGTGTTGTGCTCGCTCGGCGGCGCGATCGGGATCGGGCTTTCCTTCGGCCTGTCCCTGATGCTGACCAGATTGATGGAGGTCGACTTCGTGTTCGACCCCCTCGTCAATCTCGGCAGCCTCCTCTTCTCCTCCATCCTGGGGATCGTCTTTGGCTACGTTCCGGCACAGCGCGCGGCCGCGCTCAATCCGATCGACGCATTGCGCCATGAGTAGGAGCGCCGGCGCCATGGCGATCGCCGTCCTGCTCGCCGGATGCGTGGTGGGGCCGGATTATCATGCTCCGGATTCCGCAATGCTTGGGGTTCCGGCGGGTTACGCCCCCCCGGTCACCGCGGCGCCTCCCGGCGACGCGGCGCCGGCTCCCGCCGATCTCGCGGCCTGGTGGCGCCAGTTCGACGATCCGCTGCTGACCGACCTCATCGCGCGGGCGACCGCGGGCAACCTCCGGATCGGCCAATCCGTTGCGCGGCTGGCGCAGGCGCGGGAGTCGCTGGTGCAGGCCCATGGCGACCTGCTGCCTTCGCTGACCGGGTCGGCCGGCGCGACGCGCAACTTCACCCGCGGCGGTTCGTCGTCGATCATCGTCGGCGGCGGCAGCAACGGCTCCGGCGGGACCGTCGTGACCACCGGCGGATCGTCGGGCAGCACCCAGCTTTCGCTCGGCCTCGACGCATCGTGGCAGGCCGATATCTTCGGCGGCCTGACCCGCGGTGTGCAGGCGGCGCGCGCGGACGAGGCCGCCGCCCGCTTCGACCTGGAAGGGGTGCGAACCTCGGTCGCCGGCGAGGTCGCCACCAATTATATCGACGCGCGGCTCGCCCAGGCGCGGCTCCAGATCGCGCGCAGCACCTTGCGCACCCAGGACGACAATCTGCAGATCGCCGGCTGGCGCGTGCAGGCAGGGTTGGTGTCGTCGCTCGACGTCGAGCAGGCGCGGGGACAGCGCGCGCAGACCGCCGCGGGCATTCCGGCGCTCGAGACCTCCTATCTCCAGGCGGTCGCCCGCCTCGGCGTCCTGACCGGCCAGGCGCCGGGTGCGCTCCGCGGCGAAATGGAGGCGGCGCGGCCGATTCCGCGCGGCCCCGACGCGATCGCGGTCGGCATCCCCGCCGATACTCTGCGCCGCCGCCCGGACGTGCGCGGCGCCGAACGCCAGCTTGCCGCCGCCACGGCGCGGATCGGCGTCGCCAAGGCGGCCCTGTTCCCGGCGCTCTCGATCGGCGGCAATCTCAACACCAATGCGGCCACGATCGGGACGCTCGGCAGCTTGCTGACCGGCGGCCTGTTCGCCGGCATCACGCAGACGATCTTCGACGCCGGCAAGCACCAGTCGCAGGTGCGCTCGGCGCGCGCGGCGGCGGACCTCGCCTTCGCCGGCTACCGGCAGACCATCCTCACCGGACTGGAGGATGTCGAGAATGCGATCCAGTCGCTCAACGCGGCCAAAGCCCGGCAGGCCGAGCTTGCGATCGCGCTCGACGCCTCGAACAACGCGGCGATCTATGCACGGAGCCAATACCGGTCCGGGCTGATCGATTTCCTGACCTTGCTGCAGAGCGAGCAGAGCCTGCTGTCCGCGCGCGACCAGCTGGCGTCGGCGCGCGCGGACCAGGCGCTGGCGCTCGTCCAACTCTATCTCGCGCTCGGCGGCGGCTGGCAGCCCGATACGACCACATCCACGGGGAACCCGGCATGACCGACACCGCTATCGACGAATTTCTCGGCCAGCCGCCGCGCTCGCGCTGGCGGCGCTGGCGCAAGTGGATCCTGATCGGCGTGCCGCTGCTGATCGTGCTGCTGCTGCTCGCGCGCTGCTTCCGGCCGACGCCCCCCGTCCATTATGCGACGGCGCCGATCGAGCGGCACGATCTGACCGTGACGGTCACCGCGACCGGCAATCTGGCGCCGACGGTGCAGGTCAATGTCGGCTCGGAGGAATCGGGGCTCGTCGACAAGGTCTATGTCCAGAACAACGACCGGGTGGTGAAAGGCCAGCCGCTGGCGCAGCTCGACCTGTCGCGCCTGCGCGACGCTCTGGTCCAGAGCCAGGCGACGTTGCAGGCCGCGCTCGCGACGGTCGCGCTGAATCGTGCGACGGTCGCCCAGACCAGGGCCAATCTGGCGCGCGAGCAGCAGGTCTACAAATTGTCGGGCGGCAAGGTGCCCTCGCGGACCGAGCTCGACACCGCCCGGGCCGATTATGCGAGAGCCGTCGCCGGCGTCGCGCAGGCCGAAGCGCAGGTTGCGCAGGCGCGGGCCGCCGTTTCGAGCAACCGGACCAACCTGTCCAAGGGCACGATCTACGCGCCCGTCACCGGCGTGGTCCTGTCGCGCCAGGTCGAGCCCGGACAGACCGTAGCCGCGTCGTTCAACGTCGCGACCCTGTTCACCATCGCCGAGGACCTCTCGAACATGCGGCTGCAGGTCAAGGTGGACGAGGCCGATGTCGGCGAGCTTCACGCCGGCGCGCGCGCCACCTTCACGGTCGACGCCTATCCCAACCAGACTTTCCCGGCGACGGTGACGCGGGTCGATCTGGGCGCCAATGCCACGCCGACGGTCAACAGCGCCGGCACCAGCCCGACGACGCCGACGACGGTGGTCGCCTACACCGCCGAGCTGTCGGTTTCGAACCCGCGCGAGCTGCTGAAGCCCGGCATGACCGCGACCGCCGCCATCGTCACCGATTCGGTCAGCAACGTGCTGCTCGTTCCCAATGCCGCCTTGCGCTTCGCGCCGCCCGCCCCCCCGGAGAAAAAGGGCATTTTCAGCGGCGGCCCGCCCGACCAACCGAAGAATGCCAATGTGTCGCGCGGGGCGCGCCAGCAGCTCTGGGTGGTGGGTTCCGACGGCAAGCCGAAGGCGATCCCGGTCATGATCGGGCATAGCAATGGCAGCCTGACGGAAGTGCGGGGGCCCGGTCTGCATCCCGGTCTTCAGGTCATCACCGGGCAGCTGGCCGGCGCGGGCAAATAGCATGGCGGAGCCGCTGATCGGGTTGCGCGGCATCACCAAGCGCTTCGGCGAAGGCCCGGCCGCCTTCCAGGCGCTCAAGGGCATCGATCTGGATGTCGCGGCGGGGGATTTCGTCGCGATCATGGGAGCGTCCGGCTCCGGCAAGTCGACGACGATGAACATTCTCGGCTGCCTCGATGTGCCGACCTCGGGCAGCTATCTGTTTCGCGGCGTGCCTGTCGAGGGCTTGAACCGCGACCAGCGTTCCCTGCTGCGCCGCCGTTACCTGGGTTTCGTCTTCCAGGGCTTCAACCTTCTCGCGCGCACCACCGCGCTCGAGAATGTCGAGCTGCCCTTGTTGTACCGCGGCGAAAGCCGCCGCGTTCGGCGCGGTCAGGCCCTTGCCGCGCTCGACAAGGTGGGGCTGGTCGATTGGTCCCACCACAATCCGAGCGAGCTGTCGGGCGGCCAGCAGCAACGCGTCGCGATCGCGCGCGCCCTGGTGACGGAGCCGGATGTGCTGCTTGCCGACGAGCCCACCGGCAACCTCGATTCCGAGCGATCGCTGGAGATCATGGAATTGCTGGCCCGGCTCAACGTCCAGGCGGGTTTGACCGTGCTGCTGGTCACGCACGAGCAGGACATGGCCGCCTATGCGCGCAAGATCGTCCACTTCAAGGACGGCCTGGTCGAGAGTGTCGAGACTCGAAGCCGGTCCGCCGGCTGAGTCGAGCATGCGAAGGATCGACCGAAGGAAGACGGCAGGTTCGACACCCTTCTCCGCCGCTCTTCCCCTGCACTTCCCTCGCCAGCCCGTCAGGAGCCTGCCGCCCAGGGATACGTGGCGGCTATTCGCGCCTGGAGGGGCTGCGCCCCGGCTCGACCGGGTTGAGAGAAGCTGGATTGGGGGCGCCGGGAGCCGGCCCACCGCCGGGCCGGGCCGCCGCGATGTCGCCATATCCGCCGCAATATCGGGTGCCGGCCGAGCCACCGAGCACCTGCACGCCGCAATAGTCCCTCGGGCGCATGACCACGTCGCGAAGAACCATCGCGCGGCCGTCGCGCAGCTCCACCGTCAGATGTCCGTCGGGTCCCACCCTGACGAAGGCCGTAGACAAGGTCCGGCGTCCCTCGGCCTCTGCGGGCGAGTCCGGCCGCCGGGCCGGAGCAGAATTCTCTGCTGCGGACATCGGCTCCGGGAGCGATCCCTGGTCGGCTTGGGCGCGGTCGCCGGCGCCTGGCCCGGTCGGGCTCGGGGCGGCCGAGCCATGGCCTTTCGTATCCGTCTCGCGCGATTCACGCGCTGCGGCCCCTGGAAGCGGGATGGGGTTGCGCATGGTGGCTTCCTTAGGCGGAGGATTGCAGGCGACGAGCGCTGCGATGCATGGCAGCAAGAGGCAGGGCATCACATTCTTCGCGAGCTTGAACACAGCCTTTGCTACAGGAACTGCGCCCTCGAGTCACTGGGCAGGGGGCGTCTGCGTCGGCCGTGACCGAGGCGGTGCCGAAGCGGCAGTCGTAACAAAGGCTGCGCCGGAGATCGGTCTGATCGCCAGCGCACCGCCGGCACGCATCGAATTTATTTTGTGAAATTTCAGTGGCCTCTCAGCGGATTGGATGAGCGTGGCGCTTGACCGGCGTCAATTTTCCGCGAATACATGAGTAGTTACCAAATCGTTAAGCGGATTCGTTCGCCGACATTGCATGGTGGCGCGGCCCAACCGATCGCGTCACACGGGGGGGCATCAATGAGCATTTCCAAACGCGGCAGCCACACGTCCGTCGGCGGCGACGGGCCCCTCGGCGACAACACATCCGTCGGCGGCCTGTTCAATCCGTTCGAGATCGGCAACGGCATGCCCGCGGACCACGTGGGTAACCCCGGGTTCGAGATCGGCATCGGCGCACCGACCGGCGAGGTGGGCAACCCCGGCTTCGAGATCGGCATCGGCGCGCCCATTGGTGACGTGGGCAACCCCGGGCTCGAGATCGGCATCAGCGCGCCCGCGGACGTGGGTAACCCCGGGTTGGAGATCGGCATCAGCGCGCCGACTGGTGACGTCGTGTCTCCCGGCGACGCGCCTGCCGGTGACGGCACGCCCTCCGGCGACGCGGGTGACAGCCTGGCGGGTCTTGGCACCTGGGAATCGATCCCGGAATTGACAATCGCGGACGACAATGACGATCCCACCGCCCAGAAAGGCGGCGGCGCGACCTTCGACCCGCGCGCGGCCAACCCGGCAGGCGGAAATATCGGCCAGGTGCTGACGCTCGGCACCAATCCGGACGGAAGCCACTTTTTCACGGGCGACCGCAACGTCGACGCCATCCTGATCGGCTCCAAATGGGGCACCACAAACCTCACCTACAGCTTTCCGACGTCGGGCTCGAACTACAATGGTGCCGGCTTCGACCCCCAAGGCGTCAGCAACTACTTCGTCGTCCTGGGCCCGCAGCAGCAGGCGGCGGCGCGTGCGGCCTTCGCCTCGCTCTCGGCTTTGACGGGCCTGACGTTCACCGAGATCACCGAGACGGACACCGTCCACGCCGACATCCGCATCTCGCAGACGGCCGACCAGGACGATCCGTCGGCCTTCGGCAACTTCCCGTCCGACACCAAGGGTATCGCGGGTGACATCTGGTTCGGCCGCACCAACCAGCCCTATTACGATTTCGCCTTCAAGGGCACGTGGGGGTTCGCCACCATGATGCACGAGATCGGCCACACCATGGGGCTGAAGCACGGGCACCAGGACTATACGAATGTCGACCTGTCGTTCTATTTCGGGACTTTCCCCCGCCCCGGCACCCAGTCCCTGACCCCGGATCGCGACGGCCAGGCCTGGTCGCTGATGACCTATACGCCCGCGCCGTTCACCAACAGCAACTTCGCCGGCGACAAGATCAGCCAGCCCCAGACGTACATGCAGTACGATCTGGCCGCGCTGCAATATCTGTATGGCGCCAACTTCAACACCAATTCGGGCGACAGCGTCTACACCTTCAGCCAGACGACCGGGGAGATGTTCATCAACGGCGTCGGCCAGGGGGCGCCGTCGGGCAACAAGATCTTCCTCACCGTCTGGGACGGCGGCGGCAACGACACGATCGACGCCAGCAATTACGCCAATGGCGTCACCATCGACCTGCGCCCGGGCGAGTTCTCGACCGTCGACCAGGCGCAGCTGGTCAACAACCTTGCCGCCCAGAATTTGGTCAACCTGGCGCCCGGCAACTTCGCCATGTCGCTGCTCTACAACAACGATGCCCGTTCCCTGATCGAGAACGCCAAGGGCGGCACGGGCAACGACATCTTCATCGGCAACACCGCCAACAACGTCCTCGACGGCGGCGCCGGCAGCGACACCGTGATCTTCACCAACACCACGGGCGTGAACGTCACCCTGAACGACACGAATACGGACGTCATCGTGACCCACGATGGCGAGACCGACACCCTGCGCAGCATCGAGAACATCCAGGGCACCATCGGCAACGATATTCTGATCGGCAACAGCCAGAACAACACGCTGAGCGGCGGCGCCGGCGGGGCGGACAACCTGTCGGGCGGCGATGGCGACGACCGTCTGATCGGCGGCGGCTTCACCACCACCACGACCTTCTCGGCGCCTTCGCAGCCGGACATCACCAAGCCGCAGACGACCAATAACGGCAGCATCGGGACGGCCGTGGCCACCGCGGGCTTCTTCGACGTAGACGCCAACCCGGACATCACGAACGCGACCAGCATGCCGCACGCGACGATCAACGCCACGGCGGCCGGGGGCTCGGTCGAATATTACCGGATCGACGTGACGGTGGCCGGGTCGACGGCCATCTTCGATATCGACGGCGGCGGCACGCTCGACGATTCTATTCTCGAGTTGGTCAACAGCGGCGGCACCCTGCTGGCCTCCAACGATACGGGCACGGGCGACGCGACCTTCCCCGGGCACGACGACGCCTATCTGACCTTCACCTTCGCGACCGTGGGGACCTATTACATCCGCGTCGGCCGGTTCATCAGCAATAGCGTGGCCCAGCCGCTGATCGCCGGGCAGACCTACGAGCTCAACATCTCGCTCGATAACGCGGCGGTCGTGACCACCACGGTCACCGCCCACAATACCAGCAGCCTCACGGCGGATGGCGGCGAGGGCAACGACCTCGTGCTCGGAACGATCGCCAGCGACATGCTGACCGGCGGCAACGGCAACGACACCGCGTCGTTCGTGAACGCATTCAGCGGCGGATCCACGACCGGCGTGACCGTCGACCTCAATCTGCAGGGCGCGGCGCAGGACACGGTCGCCGCCGGCAGCGACACCCTGATCGGATTCGAGAATTTGATCGGCTCGGCGCTCAACGACACCCTGACCGGCGACGGCAACGACAATTCCATCGAAGGCGGTCTGGGCAACGACACTTTGGTCGGCGGCCTGGGCAACGACACCGCCTCCTATGCGGGCGCCGCGGCCGGTGTGACGGTCAGCCTCGCTTTGCAAGGCGCGGCGCAGAACACGGTCAATGCGGGCTCGGACACGCTCAGCGGCTTCGAGAATCTGGCAGGTTCCGGCTTCAACGACAGCCTCGCGGGGGACGCCAACGCCAATATTCTTTCGGGCGGCGCGGGCGACGACACGCTCAACCCGGGTGCGAACCCGGGCGGCATTGTGGACCTCCTGGACGGCGGGGCCGGCAGCGACACGGCTTCCTTCGCGTTTAACGCCTCCGGCGTCACGGCCACGCTGAACGGCGCGACGGACGCGACGGCCACCGTCGGCGGCCTGGCGATCGCCACCTTGCGCGGCATCGAGAACCTGACCGGCGGCACGGGCGCCGACACCCTGACCGGTGATGGCAACGCCAATGTCATCGAGGGGGGCCTCGGCAACGACGTCCTAGACGGCGGCGCGGGCGTGGACACTCTGGCCTTTAGCGGGCCGACAGGGGCGACGGTCAACCTGGCTACGCTGACAGCCCAGAACACCGGCTTCGGCACCGACACCATCACCAATTTCGAGAACGTCCGCACCGGTTCCGGCGCCGACAACGTCACGGGCGACGCGAACAACAACACCTTCTTCGACGGCGGCGGCAACGACACCTATAATGGCGCGGGCGGCACGGACACGGTCGACTATTCCGCCGCCACCTCGACGGTCTCGGTCAACCTCAACACCCTCACGGCCCAGAATACCGGGACGTCCGGGGGCACCGACACGATCACCAATATCGAAAACGTGGTCGGTGCCGCCGCCAACGCCAATGTCCTGCACGGCAACGCCCTGGGCAACCAGCTGACCGGCGGCTTCGCGGCGGACACCATCATCGGCAACGGTGGCGCGGACGTGATCTTCGGCGGCGCCGGCAACGACACCCTGCTGGGCGGCACGAGCGCCTCGCTGGACGACGGCAGCGCCGACACGCTCGACGGCGGCGCGGGCTCCGACTTTCTGGGCGGCGGCCAGGGCAACGACATCCTGCGCGGCGGCGATGGCGACGACACGCTGGTCGGCGGCGTCGTGAACACGTCCAACCAGTTCTTCACCGGCGTCGACGGCGGCGACGACACCTATGACGGCGGCGACGGGACCGACGTCGCGATCATGGTCTACGATGGCCGCGTCGGCGTCGGCGCGAGCACAGTCGGGATCTCCTTCGACATCGGCAACCTCGCCGGCAACAGCGCGATCACCTTCAACGGTGTCAACGTCGGTTCGCTGACCAGCATCGAGCGGGTCACCTTCCGCGGCACCAACGTCGACGACGTCGTCAAGGGCGGCGGCTCGCTCGACAGCCTGACCGGCGGGGCCGGCAACGACACGCTCGACGGCGGGGCCGGCAACGACCTGTTGTCGGGCGGCCTCGGGAACGACACCCTGATCGGCGGCGACGGCCTGGACACGGTCACCTACGTCAATTCGACAGCCGGCGTGAACGTCGACCTGCGCATCGTGGGCGTAGCCCAGAACACGGGCGGCGAAGGCGTCGACACGCTGAGCGGCATCGAATACCTCACCGGGTCCAATTTCGGCGACACCCTGCGGGGCAATGACGACTTCAACCTGATCATCGACGGCGCCGCCAACGGCCCGGCGGGCCAGACCGACTCGATCTTCGGCTTCGGCGGCAACGACAGCATCCAGGTGACACGCGCGACCGCAGCCGTGGCGACCAACGTCAACATGGACGGCGGCGACGGCGACGACTTCATCGAGCTGCGCGGCGGCACATTGTCGGCGGCTCTGGCGACGAACACCGCGGGCCTGTCGGCAACGGGCACCGGGGCCGCCGTTGGCTACATGGCGCTGGGCACGACCTCCAGCGATCGCAACGTCGATGTCGTGACCGTCGACGGCGGCGCGGGTAACGACCGCATCGTCCTGAGCGGCGTCGCCAGCGCCACGATCAACGCCGGGTCCGGCGACGACATCGTCAGCATCAGCATGCTCGGCGCCGCTGGCGTCAACAGCTACCAGCTCACGCTGGGCACCGGGGCGGATATCATCCAGCTCGGCGTGGGCTCCAGCGCGGCGAACTCGACCGCTGCGGCGGCCACGGCCCGCACCGACCGCGTGACCGACTTCGAGCGCGGCGATGCCGGCGACAAGTTCGAGATGACCAACTTCCTGAACAATGGGCTGACCGGCTACACGGCGAACAGCAACGCTTTCGCCGACGGCCACCTGCGCCTGGTCCAGTCGGGGACGGATCTGCTGTTGCAAAGCGACCGCGACGGCGCCGGCGCGACCAACGGCTTCGTGACCGTCTTCGCGATCAGCAACGGCTATACGGGCGGGTTCACGGCCTTCAACTTCGACGGCTTCATCGGCAATTTGACGCTGACGGGCATCGGCTCCCTGGACGAGACGATCACCGGCGCCACCGGCAACGACATTCTTAGCGGCGGGGCCGGCAACGACGTCCTGATCGGCCTGGCCGGCAACGACACGCTCGACGGCGGCACCGGCAACGACACGCTGGACGGCGGCACCGGCAACGATGCGATGACCGGCGGCGCCGGCAACGACATCTATGTCGTCGACAGCATCGGCGATAGCGTCACGGAGACCAGCGGCCAGGGCACGGACGAAGTCCAGACCACCCTTGCCAGCTATACGCTCGGCTCGGACGTCGAGAACCTGACCGGCCTCGGCGCTGTCGCCCAGAGCCTTACCGGCAATAGCGGCGACAATGTCATCACCGGCGGCGGCGGCAACGATGCGATCGACGGCGGCACCGGCATCGACACCGCGGCCTATTCGGGCGCGCGCGGCGGCTATGCGGTGACGACGGTGACCGATTCCGCCGGCCACGTCACCGGCTTCAGCTCGGTCGCCGACACGAATGCCGGCAATGGCGACGACGGCACCGACACCCTCACCGGCATCGAGAAGCTGGCCTTCGCCGGCACGACGCTGGATCTCGGCCAGCCGGTCCAGCTTTTCGACGGCGGCGGCGTTCTCGTCGGCACCTTCAGCACGATCCAGGCGGCGGTCGACGCCTCCTCCGACGGCTATCGGATCTCGGCCGCGGCCGGCACCTATAACGAGAATGTGACGGTCAATAAGGACATCACCATCCAGGGCTCGAACGCCGGGATTTCGGGTTCTGGGGCACGAGGCGGCGAAGCGATCATCAACGGCCTGGTCTCGATCACCGCCGATGGAGTCACTCTCGACGGGTTGAAGATCACCGGTGCTCCGCTCTTCGGACAGGACATAACCGCGATCTTCGTCAACAACGACCACGCCACCCTCACCAATCTCGTCCTTGACGGTCCGGCCACCGGCTACGGCATCCAGACCACTTACGGGGGCGGCGTCACCGGCCTGGTGCTGAGCAACAGCCTGGTGACCGACTGGGGCGCCGGCACTTACTTCAACCCGACCACCGGCTTCACCGCCACCGGCAACAGCTTCACCGGCAACGGCAACGACATCCTCGGCGACGGCTGGGATGCCGCTTCGTTCATCGACAATAACAGCTTCAACAACAGCGTCGGCTCGCACATCGGCTACGGCACCTACCTCAGCGTCGAGGACATGCGCGACTTCGTCGGCACGAACAATGTGTTCACCGGCACTGGCCGCGCGGTCGGAATCTTCGCTTATGGCGACGGCACTCCCGGCGGCCAGGACGTCACCGGCACCGAATATGCCGACGGCTTCTTCGGCTCCGAGTTCGTTGCCGGATCGGGCAACGATTCCACCTTCCACGGCCTCGGCGGCAACGACTACATGTATGGCGGATCGGGCAACGACACGCTCGACGGCGGCGCCGGCACCGACACCGCGGCCTATGACGGCCAGCGCTCGGAATATACGGTCAATGCGGTGACGGCCCCGGACGGCCACGTCACCGGCTTCAGCGGCGTCACCGACAACATCCCGGGCAATGGCGACGAAGGCACCGACACCCTTACCAGCATCGAGAAGCTGACTTTCGCCGGCGTCACCCTGGACCTCGCCGATCCGATCCAGCTATTCGATGCCTCGAACCAGCTCGTCGGCACCTTCGGCACCATCCAGGCGGCGGTGAATGCCTCGCATGACGGCGACACCGTGCTGGTTACGGCCGGCACCTATGTCGAGCAGGTCGTCGTCGATCACCACAACAATTTGACGATCAAGGCGGCGACCGGCGCGCAGGTGACGATCCAGTCGCCAGCCGACGTCCACGAGACGGTGCGCTCGTCGAGCGACCGCGAGGTCAACGCCGTCTTCACCGTCAAGGATTCGGTTAACGTCCAGCTCCAGAACATCGACGTCGACGGCCATGGCGCCGGCAATACGGTCGATGAGGGCGGCGGCGCGGGCCAGGCCAATTTCTACGGCGTGTTCTACCGCAACAGCTCGGGCGGCCTCACCAATGTCGACGTGACCGGCGTGCGCGATCAGCTGATCGGCGGCCAGATCAGTGGCGTCCAGCGCGGCGTCGGCGTCGCCGCGGACAACGACACGCTGATGGCCTTCGCCATGCATGGCGGCTCGATCACCGACTTCCAGAAGAACGCGACGGTGTTCAACCACGCCAATCTCGATGTGACCGGCGTCACCATCACCGGCGCCGGCGCCATCGCCACCAATGCCCAGAACGGCATCCAGGTCTCGAACTCGAGCGGCACCATCTCCGGCAACATCATCACCGCCATCGGCTATGCGGGGCTGGAGGCGAACGCGCCCTATTCCGGCGCCGTGCTGGCGTTCAGCAACACCGATCTCCACGTCACCGGCAACACGATCACCGGCGCGAACAACGCTTCGACCGACGCCAAGGTGGTCGGCATCTATGTCGACCAGACGGGCGGGCCCAATAGCGGCGGCGAGATCAGCGGCAACACCATCTCCTATGTCGACACCGGCGTCGGCGTTTACGGCGACATCGCGCCGAACGGCATCCTGATCCAGAACAACAACGTCACCAATGTCGACACGACCGATCCGTTCGCGGCCGGCATCGACTTCGAGCCGAACGCGAACCAGACCGCGCCCTATCATGTCGACGGGTCGGCCGGTGACGACTTCCTGTTCGGCGGCGCCGGCAACGACACCTTGTCGGGCCTCGGCGGCAACGACACGTTCAAGGGCAATGGCGGCGACGACACGCTCGCCGGCGGCTCCGGCACCGACACCGCCACCTATGCCGGCCCGCGCGGCGGCTATGCGGTGACGACGGTGACCGATTCGCATGGTCTCGTCACCGGCTTCAGCACGGTTCACGACACCAACACCGCCAATGGCGACGAGGGCACCGATACCCTCACCGGCATCGAGAAGCTGGCCTTCGCCGGCACGATGCTGAACCTCGCCGATCCTGTCCAGCTATTCGATGCCGGCGGTCAGCTGGTGGGGACGTTCGGCACCATCCAGGCGGCGATCGACGCATCGTCCGACGATTACACGGTCCGCGTGGCGGCCGGCACCTATCACGAGAATCTCGTGATCAGCCACGGCGTCGCCATCCTCGGCGCCCAGTCGGGCACTGCGACCGGCGGCCGCGACGCGGCGGCCGGCACCGGCGAGACGACGATCATCGGCCATGCCCATGTCACGGCCACCGACAATGTGACGCTGAACGGCCTTCGCTTCCTCAACGACGGCACCACCACGGGCGGCGGCCCGGCCGTCCAGTTCGAGACCGGCGGCGGCGCCACCGGCCATCTCGTCACCGACTCGATCTTCTGGTCGACCGTGGCCGGCGCCGGCGCCGACGACCGCGCCATCTTCGCCCAGGTCATCGCCGACGGCTCGATCAGCATTACCGGTAACCTCATCTCCGGCACCGCGCACGGCCTGTTCAGCACCGCCTCATGGGGCCGCGGCATCTGGTTCGACGGCGGCGGGGTTGCGCTCACTGCCACCGGCAACACGATCGAGTGGACGCGCAGCGGCCTCAACCTCGACATGTCCGGCACGTCGACCGCGAACGTCTCGAACAACGATTTCCACAATCTCGGCACCGGCATCGCGGTCGGCATCGACAGCGACGGCCTCACCGTCAGCGGCAACAACGTCACCAATGTCGGCGACGATTTCAGCTTCCGCAACCTCGCCACCGACGTCACCTTCGACGCCGGCGCGGCGATCGGCACGGTCACCCCGGTCGGCACCGCCAACGATCTCGTCGTCGTCCTCGGCGGCACCGGCAACGACCATCTGACCGGCACGGCCGGCGCCGACTTCATCGACGGCAATAACAGCTCGACCCCGAATGTCGCGGATAACGACGTGCTGAACGGCATGGGCGGCAACGACATCCTGGTGGGCCGCGCCGGCAACGACATTCTCGATGGCGGCACCGGCGACGATTCGATGACCGGCGGCACCGGCAACGACATCTATTATGTCGACAGCACCGCCGACACCGTCACCGAGAATGCGGGCGAAGGCACGGACGAAATCCGCACCAGCCTCACCACCTATACCCTGGCGGCCGATCTCGAGAACCTCACCGGCGTGGGCAATGTCAACCAGACCCTCAACGGCAATAGCGGGGACAACGTCATCGACGGCGGCCCCGGCAACGACATTCTCGACGGCGCCGGCGGCATCGATACCGCCCATTATTCGGGACCGGCGACGATCGTCGAGAACGGCAGCGGCGGCTGGACCGTCACCGATGCGGGCGGCACCGACACGCTGAGCCATATCGAAATCGTCGACGACAATTCGGCGGGCAAGACCCTGCTTGTCGGCAATGGCGGCTATGCGACGATCCAGGCGGCGATCGACGCCTCCTCCGACGGCGACACGATCCTGGTCGCGTCCGGCACCTGGACCGAGACGCTGGACGTCAACAAGGACGTCACCATCCTCGGTGCCAACCACGGCATCGCCGGCACCGGCGCGCGCGGCGCCGAGACGGTGATCGACGGCCAGATCACGATCAACGCGGCCGGGGCCACGCTCGACGGCGTCAAGCTGATCGGCGCCGCGGCGGGATCGCTCGGCAATACCGCGGTCGAGGTCAAGGCGGACAATTTCTCGCTCGAGAACTCGGTCCTCAACGGCACCGGCGACACCGCTATCATCACCGGCTCGGTAGCCGGCTTCGACCTCGGCCACAGCCTCATCGAAGGCTATTCGATCGGCGTCTACGTCTCGGGCGGCGGCACCACCGGCGCGATCCACGACAACCGCTTCCAGGGCGATGTCGGGCCCACGACCGGGCTCGGCAACGGCGTCAATTCCGAGAGCTCGCACGTCACGATCGCGAACAACGCGTTCGACGGCATCTACGCCGGCTCGCTCAACATCTTCCCGTTCGGCCCCGACAGCGTCGATCTCAACAGCTACATCACCGGCAACAGCTACACGCACAGCGGCGCGGCGCGGCCGGTCCAGATCCTGCCGACCAACTTTACCCACAATATCATCGGCACCGACGCCAGCGAGACGTTCGACGGCGAAACCGCGGCGGCCAGCGGCGTCACCGGCGCGTTCAGCTTCGACGGCCGCGGCGGCGACGACCATGTCTTCGGCGGCGAGCAGGGCGACATCCTCACCGGCGGCTCCGGCAAGGACGAGCTCCACGGCAATGGCGGCGCCGATACGCTCGACGGCGGCACCGGCAACGACCTGCTCGACGGCGGCGACGGCGACGATGTCCTTCACGGCGGCGGCGGCAACGATGTGCTGACCGGCGGCGCCGGCAACGACACCGCCACCTATGACGGCTCGCGCGGCGACTATTCGGTCACGATGGTGAGCGGCGCCGGCGGACGGATCGTCGGCTTCTCGGCGGTTTCCGACAACGAGCCCAGCAACGGCAATGAGGGCGCCGATACCTTGAGCAGCGTGGAGATTCTCCGCTTCTCGAACCGCACCCTCGACACGACCTTGCCGGTCCAGCTGTTCGACCAGAACAACCAGCTGATCGGCACCTTCTCGACCATCCAGGCCGCGATCGACGGCGCGCAGGACCATTATACGATCCGCGTCGCGGCGGGCGTCTTCCACGAAGACCTCAACATCGATGTCGGCGTCCGCATCCTGGGCGCGCGCACCACGGCGGTCGCCGGCCGCGACGCCGCCAACGGCGTCGGCGAGACGACGATCGTGGGCCATGCCCACGTCACCGCCGACGAGAATGTGACCCTGAACGGCCTGCGCTTCCTCAACGACGCCACGACGACCGGCGGCGGACCGTCCAACCCGACCCTGCAATTCGAGACGACGGGCGGCAGCGGCGGCCATGTCGTCACGAATTCGATCTTCTGGTCGACCGTGGCGGGCGGCGCGAGCAGCGTCGACGACCGGGCGATCTCGGTGCCGGCGCTCGCGGACGGCACGCTCAACATCACCAACAACCTCATCTCCGGATCGTCGCAGGGCCTGTTCGGCACCGCCTCATGGGGCCGCGGCATCTGGTTCGACGGCGGCGGCGATACCGTCAGCGTCTCGGGCAACACCATCGAGTGGACCCGCAGCGGCATGGTGCTCGACCTCGCCGGAGGCTCGATCGCGATCGTCAACGACAACAACCTCCGCAACCTCGGCACCGGCTTCTCGGTCGCCACCACCGAAGACGGACTGGCGGTCTCGAACAACCATTTCACCAATGTCGGTGACGATTATAATTTCCGGAACCTGACGGAGAGCGTGACCTTCAACGCCGGCGCGAGCGGCAACGTCGTCGCCACCGGCGGTCTGAACGACCCGACGGTGATCCTCGGCGGATCGGGCGACGACAATCTGACCGGCACCGCCGGCGCCGACATCATCGACGGCAACAACAATCCCGTGAACCCCAATGCGAATGACAGCGACACGCTGAACGGCGCCGGCGGCGACGACATCCTGTTCGGCCGGGGCGGCGACGATACGCTGGTCGGCGGGCCCGGGAACGACACGCTCGACGGAGGTGCCGGTACCGACACGGCCGTCGTCAGCGCCGGCCCCGTCTTCACGTTCAACGGCACCAACTGGACCGTTACCTCCTTCGCCGGAACCGACACTTTGATCGGCATCGAGATCGTGCACAGCGGCCCCGGCGGGAACACTTTGCTCGTCGGTTCGGGCGGCTTCGCCACGATCCAGGCGGCGGTCGACGCGTCGCATGACGGCGACACGATCCTCGTCGCCTCCGGCACCTATGTCGAGCAGGTGGTGGTCGACCATCACAACAACCTCACCATCAAGGCCGCCGACGGCGCCGTGGTCACGATCCAGGCGCCGGCCGACCTCCACGAGACGGCGCGCTCGTCGAGCGACCGCGAGGCCAATGCCGTCTTCACGGTGAAGGATTCGACCAACGTCCTCCTGCAGAATGTCCATGTCGACGGCCATGGCGCCGGCGACACGGTCGACGAGGGCACCGGCGCGGGCCAGGCCAATTTCTACGGCGTGTTCTACCGCAACAGCTCGGGCGGCCTCACCGATGTCGACGTGACCGGCGTGCGCGATCAGCTGATCGGCGGCCAGATCAGCGGCGTCCAGCGCGGTGTCGGCGTCGCCGCCGACAATGACAGCCTGCTCGCTTTCTAGATGACGGGCGGCTCGATCACCGACTTCCAGAAGAACGCCACGGTGTTCAACCACGCCGACCTCAGCTTCACCGGCGTGACCGTCACCGGCGGCGGCGCCGTCACCACCACTGCCCAGAACGGCATCCAGGTCTCGAACTCGACCGGCACCATCTCCGACAACCATATCACCGGCATCGGCTATGCCGGGCCGGCCGACGCCTATTCGGGTGCGGTCCTCGCCTTCGGCAACACCAATCTCCACATCACCGGCAACATTATCACCGGCGCGAACGATGCTTCGACCGACGCCAAGGTGGTTGGCATCTGGGTGTTCCAGTCGGGCGCGGCCAACAGCGGCGGCGAGATCAGCGGCAACATCATCTCCTCCGTCGACGAGGGCATCGACGTCACCGGGAGCATCGCCCCGGACGGCATCCTCATCCAGAACAACGACGTCACCAATGTCGACGGGCACAATAACGACCCGGTCGGAATCTTCTTCCAGCCCGATCCTGTCCCGACGACGCCTTACCATGTCGACGGGACGGGCGCCGACGACTTCATCGCCGGCGGCGCCGGCGACGACACCTTGTCAGGCCTTGGCGGCAACGACACGCTGACCGGCAATGGCGGCAACGACACGCTCGCGGGCGACGACCAGACCGACACCGCCGTCTATGCCGGGCCGCGCAGCGGCTACGACATCGTCACCGTCACCGACGCCCATGGGCTGGTCACCGGCTTCAGCGCGGTCACCGACACCGATGCGGGCAACGGCGACGAAGGCGCCGACACCCTGACCAGCATCGAGAAGCTGCAATTCGGCACCGCCACGCTCGATCTCGGCCAGCCGGTCCAGCTGTTCGACGCGTCGAACCACCTCGTCGGCACTTTCGCCACCATCCAGGCGGCGATCGACGCATCGTCCGACGATTACACGGTCCGCGTCGCGGCCGGCACCTATCACGAGAACCTCGTCGTCAGCCACGGCGTCACTATCCTTGGCGCGCAGTCGGGCACAGCCGTCGGCGGCCGCGACGCGGCGGCCGGCACCGGCGAGACGACGATCGTCGGCCATGCCCATGTCACGGCGACGGACAATGTCACCCTGGACGGCCTGCGCTTCCTCAACGACGCCACGACCACCAGCGGCGGCCCGTCCAATCCGGCGCTGCAGTTCCAGACCGGCGGCGGCGCCACGGGCCATGTCGTCACCAACTCGATCTTCTGGTCGACGCTCGCCGGCGGCGCCAACGGCGTCGACGACCGCGCCATCTCCAGCCAGGTCATCGGCAGCGGCCATATCAGTATCACCGACAACCTCATTTCCGGCACCGCGCACGGCCTGTTCGGCACCGCCTCCTGGGGCCGCGGCATCTGGTTCGACGGCGGCGGGGTCGCTCTCACCGTCACCGGCAACACGATCGAGTGGACGCGCAGCGGCCTCAACCTCGACATGTCGGGCACGTCGACCGCGAACGTCTCGAACAACGATTTCCACGATCTCGGCACCGGCATCGCGGTCGGCATCGACAGCGACGGCCTCACCGTCAGCGGCAACAACGTCGTCAATGTCGGCGACGATTTCAGCTTCCGCAACCTCACCACCGACGTCACCTTCGACGCGAGCACCGCGGTCGGCACGGTCACGCCGGCCGATGCCACGGACCTGGTCGCGATCCTCGGCGGCACGGGCAACGACCATCTGACCGGCACGGCGGGCGCCGACTTCCTCGACGGCAACAACAGCTCGAACCCCAACGCCGCCGACAATGACGTGCTCAACGGCGGCGGCGGCAACGACGTGCTGTTCGGCCGCGCCGGCGACGACGTGCTGAACGGCGGCTCCGGCGACGACATGCTCGACGGCGGCAGCGGCACCGACACGGCCATCGTCGGCACCGGCGCGACCTACACGTTCAACGGCACCAACTGGACGGTGACCTCGTCGGACGGCACCGACACCCTTGTCGGCGTCGAGATCGTCCAGGGGACCGGGCCGAACACCTTGCTGGTCGGCTCTGGCGGGTTCGCGACGATCCAGGCGGCGGTCGACGCCTCGCATGACGGCGACATCATCCTCGTCGCCTCCGGCACCTATGTCGAGCAGGTGGTGGTCGACCATCACAACAACCTCACCATCAAGGCCGCCGACGACGCCGTGGTCACGATCCAGGCGCCCGCCGATGTCCATCAGACGGCGCTCACCTCGGGCAGCCGCGAGGCCAATGCGGTCTTCACGGTGACGAATTCGACCCACGTCGTGCTTCAGAACATCGACGTCGACGGCCATGGCGCCGGCGACACGGTGGATGGAGGCGCGGCCAATTTCTACGGCGTCTTCTACCGCAACAGCTCGGGCGGCCTCATCGACGTCGACGTGACCGGCGTGCGCGATCAACTGATCGGCGGCCAGATCAGCGGCGCCCAGCGCGGCGTCGGCGTCGGCGCCGACAATGACAGCCTGCTCGCTTTCTCGATGACGGGCGGCTCGATCACCGACTTCCAGAAGAACGCCACCGTCTTCAACGATGCCGATCTCAGCATCACCGGGGTCACCGTCACCGGCGGCGGCGCCGTCGCCACGATCGCGCAGAACGGCATCGAGGTCATCAACTCGACCGGCACCATCTCGGGCAATACCATCACCGGCATCGGCTATGCCGGCCCGTCCGACGTTTCTTCCGGCGCGGTGCTCGGCTTCGGCAACACCGATCTCGACATCACCGGCAACACCATCACCGGCGCCAACGCCGCTTCGACCGCGGCCAAGGTGGTGGGCGTCTTCATCGTCGACTTCGGCACGCCCAACAGCGGCGGCGAGATCAGCGGCAACACCATTTCCCAGGTCGACGAGGGGATCGACGTCTCCGGCGGCGTGACGCCGAACGGCATCCTGATCCAAAATAACAGCGTCACCAGCATCGACGGACACGACAACGCCCCGGTCGGGATCTCCTTCCAGCCCGATCCGACCTTCGCCACGGCCTACCATGTCGACGGCACGGGCGCCGACGACGTCCTCGCCGGCGGCTTAGGCAATGACAGCTTCTCGGGCCTCGGCGGCAACGACACGCTGACCGGCAATGGCGGTGACGACATCCTGTCCGGCGGCAGCGGCATCGACACCGCGGTCTATACGGCCCCGGCGACGATCGTGCAGAGCGCCACCGGCTGGACCGTCACCGACGCCGGCGGCACCGACACCCTGACCGGAATCGAAATCGTCGACGACAGCGCCGCCGGCAAGATTCTGCTGGTCGGCAATGGCGGCTATGCGACGATCCAGGCGGCGATCGACGCCTCCTCCGACGGCGACACCATCCTCGTCGCCTCGGGCACCTACAACGAGACGCTGAACGTCAACAAGGACGTCACCATCGAGGGTGCCAACCATGGCATCGCCGGCACCGGCGCGCGCGGCGCCGAGACGGTGATCGACGGTCAGATCACGATCAACGCGGCCGGCGCGACGCTCGACGGCGTCAAGCTGATCGGCGCCGCGGCGGGCTCGCTCGGCACCACCGCGGTCGAGGTCAAGGCGGACAATTTCTCGCTCGAGAACTCGGTCCTCAACGGCACTGGCGATACGGGGATCATCACCTGGTCCGTGGCCGGCTTCGACCTCGGCCACAGCCTGATCGAGGGCTATGGCGTCGGCGTCTACGTTTCGGGCGGCGGCACCACCGGCTCGATCCACGACAACCGCTTCCAGGGCGATCTCGGCCCGCAGACCGGCCTCGCCAACGGCGTCAACTCGGAGAGCTCGCACGTCGCGATCGCGAACAACGCGTTCGACGGCATCTATTCGGGCTCCCTCACCCTCTTCCCATTCGGCCCGGCCAGCGTCGATCTCAACAGCTACGTCACCGGCAACACGATCACCAACAGCGGCGCCGACCGCCCGGTCCAGATCTATCCGACCGATTCCAGCCCCAACATGATCGGCACCGATTATAACGAGGCGTTCAACGGCGACCTTTCCGGCGCGACCGGCCCGTACAATTTCGACGGCCGCGGCGGCGACGATCATATCTTCGGCGCCGGACTGGCCGACACCCTCACCGGCGGCTCGGGCAATGACGAGATCCACGGCAACGGTGGCGACGACATCCTCAGCGGCGGCACCGGCGACTACCTGCTCGACGGATGCGCGGGCAGCGGCGACACCGTCGTCTATGCTGTCGTGCGCGGCGGCTATTCGATCGATGTCACGACCGACGCCCACGGCCGGGTCGCCGGCTTCACCGGCGTCACCGATACCGACGCCGGCAATGGCGACGAAGGCATCGACACGCTCACCGGCATCGAGAAGCTGCAATTCGCCGGTACCACGCTGGATCTGGGCCAGCCCGTCCAGTTGTTCGACGCGACCAACCACCTCGTCGGCACCTTCGGCACCATCCAGGCGGCGATCGACGCATCGTCCGACGATTACACGGTCCGCGTGGCGGCCGGCACCTATCACGAGAACCTCGTGATCAGCCACGGCGTCACCATCCTCGGCGCCGAGGCGGGAGTCGCGGTCAGCGGCCGCGACGCCGCCAACGGCGTCGGCGAGACGACGATCGTCGGTCACGCCCATGTCACGGCCACGGACAACGTCACGCTGAACGGCCTTCGCTTCCTCAACGACGGCACCACCACCGGCGGCGGCCCGTCGAACCCGGCGGTGCAGTTCCAGACCGGCGGCGGCGCCACCGGCCATCTCGTCACCGACTCGATCTTCTGGTCGACGGTGGCGGGCGGCGCGGGCGCGGCCGACGACCGCGCGATCGCGGCCCAGGTCATCGCCGACGGCTCGATCAGTATCACCGACAACCTCATCTCCGGCACGTCCCACGGCCTGTTCGGCACCGCCTCCTGGGGCCGCGGCATCTGGTTCGACGGCGGCGGCGTCGCTCTCACCGTCACCGGCAACACGATCGAGTGGACGCGCAGCGGCCTCAACCTCGACATGTCCGGCACGTCGACGGCGAACGTCTCGAACAACGATTTCCACAATCTCGGCACCGGCATCGCGGTCGGCATCGACAGCGACGGCCTCACCGTCAGCGGCAACAACGTCACCAATGTCGGCGACGATTTCAGCTTCCGCAATCTCGCCACCGACGTCACCTTCGACGCGAGCATCGCGGTCGGCACGCTGACCCCGGCTGCGGGGGGCAACGACCCGGTTGCGATCCTCGGCGGCACCGGCAACGACCATCTGACCGGCACGGCGGGCGCCGACTTCATCGACGGCAACAACAGCTCGACCCCGAATGTCGCGGATAACGACGTGCTGAACGGCATGGGCGGCAACGACGTGCTGGTGGGCCGCGCCGGCAACGACACGCTCGACGGCGGCACCGGCGACGATGCGATGACCGGCGGCACCGGCAACGACATCTATTATGTCGACAGCGCCGGCGACACCGTCACCGAGAATGCGGGCGAAGGCACGGACGAGGTCCGCACCACGCTTGCGACCTATACCCTGGCGGCCGACCTCGAGAACCTCACCGGTCTCGGCGCCGTCGACCAGATTCTCAACGGCAATGGCGGCGACAACGTCATCGACGGCGGCGCGGGCGCCGACCACATGACCGGCGGCCTCGGCAACGACATCTATGTCGTCGACAATGCGGGCGACGTGGTGACGGAGAATGCCAGCGAGGGCACGGACGAGATCCGCACCAGCCTGGCCAGCTACAGCCTCGCGGCGCTCGCCAATATCGAGAATCTGACCGGCACGAACGCGGCCGGCCAGACCCTCACCGGCAACGGTTCGGCCAATGTCATCACCGGCGCGGCCGGCAACGACCTCATCGACGGCGGCCTGGGCGCGGATCACATGGCGGGCGGTGCCGGCAACGACATTTACTTTGTCGACAATGCGGGCGACGTGGTGACCGAGAATGCGGGCGAGGGCATTGACGAGGTTCGCACGGCGCTGGCCAGCTACACCCTTGCGGACAATGTGGAGAAGCTGACCTATACCGGCGCCGGTGCGGGCTCGCTGCGTGGCAATGCTTCGGACAATATCCTGACCGGCGGAGCGGCGGGCGACTTCATCGACCTGAGGGATGGCGGCCACGACACGGCTTCGGGCGCCGGCGGCGCCGACGGTTTCTACATGGGGGGTGCGCTCGACGCCGGCGACAGCCTCGATGGCGGCGCCGGCGCGGGCGACCAGGTCGCGTTGCAGGGCGATTACGCCGGTGGATTGGTCCTCGGGGCGACGACGCTCAGCGGGATCGAGACGCTGGCGCTGCTCTCGGGCACCGACACCCGCTTCGGCGAGAGCGGTGCCAACCGCTACGACTACAACCTCAAGACGAACGATGCGAACGTCGCGGCGGGGGCGAGCCTCGTCGTCAACTTCAACGGCCTCCAGATTGGGGAGGACGTGACGTTCGACGGGTCGGCGGAG